>DATKHX010000324.1:0-3982 GCA_035510075.1 Allostellaceae bacterium | reverse complement strand
GCGCAGATGGGCGCCGAAGTGATCCGTATCGACCCGATCGGCGGCGGCATCGACTTCGCCCGATGGCCGGTGACAACCGATGGCGCGAGCCTTTATTGGGCCGGGCTCAACAAGGGCAAGCGCTCGCTGGCGTTGGCGCTCGACAAGGCCGAGGGCCGCGAGATCGCCCGCGCGCTCGTCACCGCCCCCGGCCCCGGCGGCGGCATCCTGTTGACAAATCTGCCGCCACTGCGCGGTCTCGATTTCGCCAGTCTCAAGGAGGCACGCGCCGACATGATCGTGCTGCGCCTGACGGGCAACCGGGACGGCTCGGCTGCGGTCGACTACACGGTCAATGCCGCGAGCGGCTTTCCGCTGGTGACCGGGCCGGGCGGCGCGCCGACCAACCACGTTCTGCCGGCCTGGGACATCGCCGCCGGGCTCTATCTCGCGACCGGTCTGTTGGCCGCCGAGCGCCACCGCTCGCGCACCGGCGAGGGCCAGGAGGTCGTCGCGGCACTCGCCGACGTGATGCTCGCGACCGTCGGCAATCTCGGCTATGTCGGCGACGTGCAGGTCAACGGCCACGCCCGGCCGGCGATCGGCAACGATCTCTACGGCAGCTTTGGCCGCGACTTCGCGACCGCGGACGGACGCCGGGTGATGATCATCGCGCTGACCCCGCGGCAATGGCGCGCCTTGGGCCAGGCGACCGGTCTTGGCGACCGCTTGGCGATGATCGGGCCGATGATGGGGGTCGACCTCGATACCGAAGCCGGCCGCTACGAGGCGCGCGACATGATTGCGGCCCTGCTCGCCCGGTGGTGTGCGGCCCGCAGCCTCGACGACATCCGGCAGGTCTTTGCCGGCACGGGCGTGTTATGGGGCCAGTTCCAGGATTTTCACCAGCTGGTGCTGGACGACCCGCGCTGCTCCGAGGCGAATCCGCTGTTCGCGATGGTCGACCAACCCGGAATCGGGCGTTACTTGACGCCGGGCTCGCCGCTCGATTTCAGCGCGTCGCCGCGCCTGCCGCCGCGCCCGGCGCCGGTTCTCGGCGAGCACACGGACATCGTCCTTGCGGAAGTGCTGGGCTTCTCGTCAGCCGAGATCGGCCGGCTTCACGACGAGCGGATTATCGCCGGCCCAAAGGGGCGCTAAGGCAGGCCGGCTCGGTTAGCGCTCGCTTTCGCTCCGCCGCAATTCCACCAGCAGCTGGCGCACCCGTCGGGCGGTGCGCAGCTTCCGCCCGATGTCGGGGGCGAGGCGCAAATCGCCCTGCGCGTCGAGCCAGCCGGCCTCGATATCAGGAGGCAATTCGCGCATGGCCTCGGCAAAGGCGAGGAAGATCTCCTCGACCTGCCGCGCTTCGAGACGCCGTTCCTTGGCCACGCGCGGCACCTCCTCCTGCTCCGACCGCGATACAGTAGATCGCCCCGACCCCAGCGTCGAGCGTGCCGCCATGGGCCCCCCGATCGCGGCTTCCCGCCCGCCGTCGGGGCGGCTAAGATGCGCCGGGCTTCACCTTTACCAACACGAGGAGGACCCATTCATGGCCATCAGCATGTACCACGCATCGGTGCCGGTGTTTCTGCAGCTGCTCGGCGGCCTGAAAGGAACGCTCGACAAGGCCCAAAAGCACGCGACCGAAAAGAAATGGGACGAGGCCACGGTGCTGAATTTGCGGCTTTACCCCGACATGTTCACCTTGGCCCGCCAGGTCCGGCAGGCGAGCGAGCACGCCTTTGGCGCCGGCCGCGTCGCCGGCGTCGAGGTGCCCCAGCTGCCCGCGATCGATAACAGCTGGGCCGAGATGCAATCGCGGCTCGACAAGACCATCGATTTCCTAAAGGGCCTGCGCCCCGACCAGCTCGACGGCAAGGAAGACTCGCAGGTGACGATCGGCGCCGGCGGCCAACAGCGCAGTTTCCGGGCGCAGGTCTACCTGTATCATTTCGCGATGCCGAATTTCTACTTCCACACGACGACCGCGTACAACCTCCTGCGCTCGCTCGGCATCGAGATCGGCAAGCGCGACTTTATGGGCCCGATGCCGTCGTAACCGTTCCTTCGCTGCCATTCTTATCGTCATGGCCGGGCTCGTCCCGGCCATCCACGGTCTCGTCTCCACCAGCAAGCGGCGCGAGCGCGGCATGTGGATGCCCGGACCAAGTCCGGGCATGACGATCTTACGGGTATCAAAGAGGGCGAACGAAGACATGGCGCTTGCGCCCGGCGCTGAGCTTCAGCACGCCGTCCGAGCCGAAATCGTCGAGCCGGATCATGCGCGTTTCGTCCTCGACCAGGGCGTCGTTGATGCGGGCGCCGCCACCACGGATCAGCCGCCGCGCCTCGCCTTTCGACGCCGCAAGCCCGGCTCCTGCGAAAAGCTCGAAGGCCGCAATCCCGCGCTCGATGAGCCCGCGAGGAACGCTGTGTGCGGGCACGCTGAGGCTCCCAACACCTGCGGTCGCAGCGACACCGCTCAGCGGCTCCACAGGTGGGGCAAAGCCCGGCGCGGCTGCGGTCGCAGCGACACCCCTGAACAGAGCATGAGCCGCCTGTGCCGCCCTTTCGGCCTCCTCGCGTCCATGACAAAGCGTTGTCGCTTCTGTGGCTAGTCTTTCTTTTGCCTCGTTGATATTGCCCTGTTTCAGCCGGGTGATCTCGTCGAGCGGCAATTCGGTGAAGAGGCGCAGAAAGCGGCCGACATCGGCGTCTTCGGTGTTGCGCCAGAATTGCCAGTATTCGTAGGGCGACAGCCGCTCGGCGTTGAGCCACACCGCCCCCTGCGCGGTCTTGCCCATTTTGTCGCCCGACGCCGTCGTCAGCAGCGGCGTCGTCAGCCCGAACAGGGTGCGGCCGTCCATTCGGCGCCCGAGCTCGACCCCGCCGACGATATTGCCCCATTGGTCGGAGCCGCCGATCTGTACGGCGCAATCGAGGCGGCGCGCCAATTCGACAAAGTCGTAGGCCTGCAGGATCGGGTAGTTGAATTCGAGAAAGGAGAGCGGCTGCTCGCGTTCGAGCCGCAATCGGACGCTGTCCTGCGTCAACATGCGATTGACCGAGAAATGGCGGCCGATATCTCGCAGGACAGGAATGTAGCGCAGTTCGTCGAGCCAGTCGGCGTTGTTGACCATGACCGCATCGCTCGGGCCGTCGCCGAACTCGACGAACTTGGTGAAGACCTTGCGGATCCCGGCCATGTTGCGGGCGATCTCGGCATCGCCCAGCAATGGCCGCGCCGCGTCGCGAAAAGACGGGTCGCCGATCCGCGTCGTGCCGCCGCCCATCAGCACGATCGGCTTGTGCCCGCTTTGCTGCCATAGCCGCAACAGCATGATCGACACGAGGCTGCCGACATGCAGACTGTCGGCGGTGCAGTCGTAGCCGACATAAGCGGTGACGCGGCCCGCGCTGAGCCGCGCGTCGAGCGCTTCGAGATCGGTGCACTGGTGGACAAAGCCGCGTTCGATCGCAGCCGCAAGGAAGGGGGAACGAGGGGACATGGCGCCGTCATCTAACATAGCTGCGCCCGAGGGGCCACAATCCTCCCGCCTCCGGCTCGACCCTGCCAGGCGCTTGGGGGCGAGAGGGGAGGGGGTGCGACATGCGATCGGGCTGATGAGCGGCACCTCGCTCGACGGCATCGATGTCGCGATGATCGAAACCGACGGGCTCGCGCATGTCGTCCCCGGGCCATCGCTGACGATCCCCTACGCGGCCGATTTCCGCCACAGGTTGCGCGGCATGCTCGGCGGAACCGGGACGATGGCCGCGGTCGAAGCCGAGCTGACCCGGCTGCACGGCGATGCGGTCGAACAGTTCCTCGCCCGCTACCCGGGCCTTGCGCCGGACCTCGTCGGCATGCACGGCCACACGATCCTGCACCGCCCGGCCGAGCGCCGCACCCGGCAATTGGGCGACGGTGCCACGTTGGCGCGCCGGCTCGAGGTCGATGTCGTTGCCGATTTCCGCTCGGCCGATGTCGCCGCGGGCG
>DATKHX010000323.1:0-4518 GCA_035510075.1 Allostellaceae bacterium | reverse complement strand
CCAGCCCAGCAGATCGAGCCGGGCCAACTGAAGGCGTCCGGCAAAACGGACGCCGGCCATGACACCGAAAACGACGACGGCAAGAGCCGCGGCGAGCGGCGCCGGCCAGGCATCGGCGGGCGAGAAGATCCCGAGCAAGATCGCTGCGGCGGCGAGCAATGCGCCGAGAATCCAGCCGAAAACAACAAACCAATTCGAGCGGGCCCGTCCGGCAACCCGGAGGACACCAACGACCACGACGAGGACGAGGACGGCGAGAGCGGCCGAGGCGCCCGCTTGCAAGGGCGCGGGCCATGAGGCCGGACCGGGCCACGAGCGCGGCACAACACCGGCCGGGGCGAACCGCTTGTTCGCAAGCCAGGCAAAGCAGATGCCGGCGGCCAACGCGGGCAGCACGCTCAGCCGCAGAAAACGGCTCTGCTCCTTTTTTGCATTGGCGTCCGAACCCGCCGAGGCCGTCCCGTAAAGACGCAGCAATTTGTAGCCGAGGCTCCACCCGGCAAAGGCCAGCACCAGCACCACGGCCACGACGGTCGGAATAGGGGAAGAAACCAGAACCGCGGTGTGCAGCAAACCGGCGACGATCTTGACGGCCAGCACCGCGAGGCAGATTGCCGGAACCAGGATCAGCCAGTTCAGCACCAGGTTGCGCACGACCTGGGTGACCGCCGCCCAGGTATCGGCCGAGGTCAAGCCGAGCTTTGGCGTCAGATAGGAGCTGTAGGCCCGCAGATGCCGGACCGGTGGCGGCTCTTCATCCGGGTTGCCGGACCGGTTGGTCAGAGCCTTGATGACATTGTCGGCGTTCTTCTCTTCGGCGGTCGTCCCGGTCTTCTTGTTCCAATAGAGCCAAGCCGAGAGCCAGGACCCGATGTAGCCGCCGCCCGAGACGGTCGAAAGATAGTCGAACTGGCGCAGGAGCCCGGCCTCCGCGAGCGACTGGATCACGCCAAGCGCGACGCAGGCGCTGCGAATGCCGCCGCCCGACAATGCCAGCGCCGAGAGCCCAAGCTCGCTGAGTGCCAGCTTATACAGTTCCCGGCGCCGTCCATTTTCGGTGGCGGCCGCGCTGGGTCCGGCAAGGATCGGGCGCAAGGATTCGAATTCTTTGCACAATACTTGTGAAAGCAGGTAGCAATCTGTCCGCTCGTTAGCCATCCCGATCTCCCTCCTTTATTTTTTGTGGATCGTCGTGCACCGATCCTGATCTGGCTTGCGCGTACTGCCGGCACGATGGTCTATCGCCGAGGTCTTGATCCCACAGCTGCCGGTCGATCCGATGACGCCGCTGGGGAGCAATGAGCCGGCCGTTCGGGCACATCGCTCGATATCATTTCTGCGCCGGGCCAGCCGGCGCCCCCGCGGCGGGTGGCGGCGCGGCTCCAGCCGGACCCCGCTCACCGGGCCTAGGCGGCGCGGCTCCAGCCGGCGCTGCTGCGGCCCCCGGCGGCATTACGGCAGCCCCCGGCACTGCCGCAACTGGCGGCGCTGCGGCAACCGGCTTCTTTGGTATGGCCGGCTTATTTTTGGCGACCACCTTCTTTTGCGGGGCCGCCTTGTCCGATGGGGTTTGCGGGGCCGTTACCACAGGGTTTACCGGCGATGCGAGGACTTGGCCTTTTACCAACGCTACGGCAGCCTTCCCAAGGTCCTCGAATACCTTAAGCGAATTAATTTGGCTGCATATGTTTACCAGCCAAGAGTTTCCGGGAGGATTGAAAATGCGCGTCGGATCGTAATAGTTAACGCAAGCAATGACTAGCCAATCTAAGTTGTAGCTGAGGTTGAGGTAGTCCTCGTCAATCCGGGTTAATGCGAGCGGCGCGGTGGACGGAGGTCCTGCGCTCGCCGGGGCTGCGGCCTGCGGCGCTGGTGAGCCCGGGTTAACGGGCGGGGTCTGCGGGGTTTTTGGCGGAGCTGCTGCCGGGTTTGCACCCGCCGGCGGCGGATCGGCTGCTTGCCCGGCATTGACGCTGGCGGCGCCGGGCAAGTTCACCGTGACCGGCGGGCTTTGCACCGTTGCGCCGCGTTCCGTTCCAGCGGCGCCGGTGACGTCCTGGCCGAGGAACAATGTCGTCATCAGCTGGCCGTAGCGGCTGAGCACCAGGGCGTAAGCGTCGGCGCCGATGACGCCGTTGGCGTAAGCCTCGCAGGCGCGATAGATGCCGTCGCGCAGACCGAGAAGCGCGGTCGAACGCCCGGCGAGTTCGGCCACGGCTTCGGCTGACGCGCCGCCCGCCGCGCCACTGCCTTTGTTGGCGACACTTGCGCTGAGCGCCGCCGCGGCCGATATCGCCTTCGCCACATCGGGGCTCGGTTCGGTGCATACGACCGAGCCGACGTAGCTGCTGCCGGGATACGGCCGATTGCGCCGAGTAATGATGCGGACATCGGCAGTGGTGAAGGTTACAGCCGTTATCGGCTCTCTTTGCGCGAACCCTCGATTGACCTCGTCCTCCAGGATACTGCAGCCGTCGACCAAGGAGGCGACAGCCACCGCCAACGAGGCATATCTCATACCAAGGTGCTCCCCGCTCATATATGGTTAACGTTTTGCGGCAAAGTCTATCGGTTAACGGGAGATCTGGCAAAGCATTTTACGTTAAAGGATGACGGCTTCTGCTCTCGCCGTTTTACCGGCACGGCTACGGTGTTCGATCATATCGAGCCCTTGTTCCCGCGAAAGCGGGAGCCCGAAGAGCCTACCCCTGTCCTGGTCAGGGGCCGGCTCTGGCCCACCAGGCGGGCAAGCGACTTCGCGGTTGGTTGCCCCCTGTTAAGGCCGGAGGCAGGCCCTGGACCCCCGCGTGCGCCGGGGCGACGTCAAACGATGCAGCTTGAGCGGATAATGCTGAGCGGCGGCAATTAGACAAATTCCGGAAATTGGACCGCGTCGACCGCGGCGCGATCGCCTATCTCACCGAGACGGCGTCCCGTTTACCCGCCGGATCGGCGCGGGCTGCCAGGGCCGGGCTGCGCGTCGCGGCCGGCCAAGGTCTCGACGGCTACCAGGCTTGGTCGAGGAGGGTGCGGATGACCGCGGGGCCGGCGATCTTGCGCGGGTTGGTGTGGATCCAGCGGTCGTGCATCGAGTGCTCGGCGATCAGGTCGAGCTGATCCTCGCTGACACCGACGTCGCGCAACCGGGTCGGCAGGGCGAGGCCGGAGATCAGCGCCGAGACAGCGTCGGCGGCGGCCTCGTTCGGATGGCCGAGAGCTTCGCTGACCCGCGCCTGCTTGTCGGCGGTCGCCTCGAGGTTGAAGCGCAGCACATGCGGCAGCATGATGCACGAGGTGTAGCCGTGCGGCACATGCGCCGTGCCGCCGAGCACATGGCCGATGCCGTGGCTCGCCCCTTTGCTGACCCCGGTCTGCGAGCCGACCATCGACATCCACGCGCCCATCTGGCAATCGAGCCGGGCATCGAGATCGGCGGGGTCGGCCTTGACCGCCGGCAGCGCTTTGCCCAGCAGGCGCAGCGCGTGAAACGCCGCCCCCTCGGAGATCGGCTGGCCGTTCGTCGAGCAGATGTCTTCGACCGCGTGATCGACGGCGCGAATACCGGTCGACAAAAACAGCCATTCGGGCGTCGGCACACTCGCCGCCGGGTCGAGGATGACCGTGCGCGGGATCATCTGCGGGTGGCTGAAGCTTTCCTTCACATGACGCGCGGTGTCGGTGCAGCCGGCGCCGGCCGAGAACTCGCCGGCCGACAAGGTGGTCGGGATCGCAATCATGCGCACGGCAGGCGGCTCGACCTGCGGGCGCCGACTGGTGCCGTCGGGTGCCGTCGCGGCGCGGAAATTGTCGAGCTGCTCGGGAGCGGTGACATCATTGCCGAGACAGAGGCCGACCATCTTAGCGGCGTCGGTGACCGAGCCGCCGCCCAGGGTGACGATCAGGTCGGAGCCGGCCTCGCGCGCCAAATTGGCGGCGGCGACGACGTCGGTGCGCGGCGTGTGTGCGCCGATCCTGGCGCACAGCCCGGCAAAACGGTTGCCGAGCATCGCCCGCAGCCGCTGGACGAGGTCGGTCTCGCGCGCGAGGGTGCCGCTCGCCAGCACGAACACAGCACGGGCGTCGAGCCGGTCGACTTCGCCCGCGAGCGCCTCGGCATAAGGCATCCCGAAGACGACGCTCTCCATTTGCGGGAAGCGATAGGCGCCGCTCAACATTGTGGTTTCTCCAGTGGAAGGCCCCCACCGCGGTCTACAAGAGCCCCTCACCGCAGTGTTACAAAAGCCCCTCGCCCCACCCCTCTCCCCGCAAGCGGGGCGAGGGAGCGGCGACGCGGAGCCCCGTCCCCCGCGCAGGCGAGACGCCGCAGAATTCCCCTCCCCCGCGTGCGGGGGAGGTTAGGGAGGGGGCGCTACATCGCGGCCATGCGGCTGGCGCGGCGGCGCGCGAGCGGGGTCGCGGGCTCCGGCACGGGTGCGGGCTGGACCTTCTTGGTCGAGCGCGGCAAGGTCCAATCCCACTCGTCCGCACCCATCTGGTAGTGGCGGTTGTTCTGGGACG
>DATKHX010000322.1:0-3522 GCA_035510075.1 Allostellaceae bacterium | reverse complement strand
TTGATCTCGGCCTTGGTGCGCTCGGCCCCGGCCGTTCGCACGATGACCCCCATGCCCTCCGGGATCTCGAGCTCGGCGAGAATCTCCTTCAATCGACGGCGATCGGAGAGGCTGGTGATCTTGCGGGAAACGCCGCCGCCGCGGGCGGTGTTGGGCATCAGCACGCAATAGCGCCCGGCAAGCGACAAATAAGTGGTCAGCGCTGCACCCTTGTTGCCGCGCTCCTCCTTGGCGACCTGGACCAGCATGATCTGCCGACGCTTGATCACCTCCTGGATTTTGTAGTGGCGTGCCGGGTGGAAGCGCCGGCGCTCTGCATCGGCTTCCTCGACCTCCTCAACCTCGTCGCCGCCGAGGAATTCGACGCTTTCGGACTCACCGTCCTCGTTCTCGGCGCCCTCCGCATCGGCGTCCCCCTCATGCCTGGGCGTGAGCTCGCCTTCGGGCGATGTGAATTCGCCGATTTCAGAGGCGACGATCGATTCTTCGGCCGCGCGCAGCGCAACAACCTCCGCCCCTTGTCCGGATTCGGAGCCGATTTCTCCGAAGGGTTCGGCCGGGTATTGGCTTTCCGAGTAGCGCGTCGTCGGATCGAAAGTCGTGGGTTCGGAAACCGTTGGTTGGGAAACCGCGGGCTCGGGAGTCGAGGGCTCGGGAACCGCGCTTGTCGCATCCGCCGTTCGCTGCGCTGTCGCCACTTCCCGCTCGGAGATCTCCCCGCTGGTCGATGAAGCCTCCCACGGCAGCCAATCGACGCTCGCGCCGTCACCAGCAGACGGCTCCGGCCCTGTCTCACCAATGGCCGTGGATATGGGATCCGCGTCTGGTCCGGCCTCCGAAACGGCCATTCCATCAGGGCTTTTTTCTTCAGCCGCTTCGCCTTCTTCGGACAATGGTTCGGGGACGGCGACCGGCTCCGGCAGGGCCGCGGCAAGCGGGACGCCGGTATCATCGACGCCGTTTTCGGCAGGGGCGTCACCCGCCGAGCTCGGTGCCTCGCCATCGCCGCTATCCCGATCGCTTACCGGGATCCGGTAGTAGTCGGGATGGATCTCACTGAAAGCAAGAAAGCCGTGCCGGTTCCCGCCGTAATCGACGAAGGCCGCCTGCAGCGACGGCTCGACCCGCGTTATCTTGGCGAGATAGATGTTGCCTTTTACCTGTTTCTTGGTCGACGACTCGAAATCGAACTCCTCGAGTCGATGGCCATTTTGCACCACCACCCGGGTCTCTTCGGGGTGGGTGGCGTCGATAAGCATACGCTTTGCCATTCGGGCAGAACTCCCAGGCGCGCGACTGCTATCGCCCTGCAGGCGATCGGTGGCGCGGTGCTGTTTGGAATAATGCCGGGGCTGTCTAAGATCATAGCGTCGCGAAAATTTTCATCGGCGTCGCATTTGGCAAAGACGCCCGGCGTTGGTTCATACGATCTGCACCGCCCGCCGCTACGACCCAGCGCGGCGGCAAGCAGCTTGCCGAGGATGCGGGTGTACGTCGCAGCTCCGCCGGGCTGCACGCCCGGTCGGCGGATTTTGCACTTGGCAATTTATCGGGGGAACGTCGCCGCCACAATGATTTCCTTGGCAGCTCCTCGATTTCGGCGACTTTTGGCAGCGCTAACGTCCCGCTCGCGCCCCGATTTGAACCTGCGGAGTCCCGCCCGCGAAACCAAAACAGCCTTGGAATAGCCACGGGCTTAGAGCATAACGGGCAGCTGCATGCAGGCGAATCGCGCTCCCCAAAGGCGCTCGCCGTGGCAAAGGGGGATTGCGCATTTGCGCACAATTCTAGGGCTCGTCCGGCTTCTGTTCGTCTGCGTCGTCGTTGTGGCAATCGCCGCGGGTGCGGGCGTCGGCATCACGATATGGTATTTTGGGCGCGACCTACCGAATTACCAGCAGCTTGCCCGTTACGAACCGCCGATAGTCACCCGCCTGCAAGCCGGGGATGGTCGGATGCTCGCCGAATATGCCACCGAGCGCCGCGTGTTCGTGCCGATCGCGGCGATCCCAAAACGGGTCATCAACGCCTTTCTCGCGGCCGAGGACAAGAATTTCTATAGCCACCACGGCGTCGACCCGATCTCGATGTTGCGCGCCGCGCTGACCGATGTCGGCCGTTGGCACAGCAGCCGGCGGCCGGTCGGGGCGTCGACGATTACGCAGCAGGTCGCCAAGAACATGCTGCTGTCGAACGAGCTGTCGATCGCGCGCAAGGTCAAGGAGATCCTGCTCGCTACCCGTATCGACGAGGCGTTGCCGAAGGACCGCATCCTTGAACTGTACCTGAACGAAATCTACCTCGGCTCGGGCGCTTACGGGGTGGCGGCGGCGGCGCTGACCTACTTCGACAAGCCCCTGGACCAGTTGACCCTCGGCGAAGCCGCCTATCTCGCCGGGCTGCCGAAAGCACCGAACAACTACAATCCGACTCGCTTCCCGCAGGCGGCGAAGGGCCGGCGCGATTGGGTTCTCGATCGCGTCGCCGAGGACGGCGTGGCGACCGATGCCGAGGTCACCGCGGCCAAGGCGGAGCCACTGACAGTGCGCAGCCGCGAAGAAGCCGAAATCGTCAACGCGCCCTATTTCGCTGAGGAGGTGCGCCGCGAGCTGCTCGCTCGCTATGGCGAGAAAGCGCTCTATGAGGGAGGATTGTCGGTACGGACCAGCCTCGACCCGCGGCTGCAGGTCGCCGCCGACAAGGCGTTGCGCGACGGGCTAATCGCTTTTGACCGGAGCCACGGCGGCTGGCGCGGCGCGGTCGCGCATATCGAGCCCGGCCCGAACTGGCCCGGTCGACTTGACGCGACCCCGTTGCCGCCCGGCGCCGCCTCGGTGGGCTGGCAGCTCGCCGTGGTATTGCGCACCGAAGCCGACGGCGCCGCGATTGGTCTGAAGAGCGGCGCGACCGGGCGCATTCCGTTCGCGCAGATGCGCTGGGCGCGTCCGTTGCGAGATGAGGGGGCGCTCGGCCCGTTCCCGCGCAGCGCCGCCGATGTCGTCAAACCAGGCGACCTCGTGCTGGTAGAACCTCTTGCGGATGACTCAACGAAAGCCGGGGCGATCAAGGGACGGACCGAGGCCCTCTATAACCTCTGTCAGACCCCCGAGGTGTCCGGCGCCCTTGTCGTGATCGACCCACATACCGGTCGCGTGCTGGCGATGAGCGGCGGCTTCAGCTATGAGATGAGCCAGTTCAACCGGGCGACCCAGGCCAAGCGCCAGCCGGGCTCGGCGATCAAACCGTTCGTCTATCTAACCGCCCTCGAAAACGGCTTTACCCCGTCGACATTGGTCGACGACGCGCCGATCTCGATCCCGCAAGGTCCGGGTATGCCGCCGTGGACGCCGGCAAACTATGAACATAACTTCATGGGGCCGATCCCGCTCAGGGTAGCGCTCGAGCACTCGCGCAACGCGGCGACGGCACATGTTGCGGCGACAATCGGCATCGATGCGATCGGCGAGACCGTCGAGAAATTCGCCATTATGGAGCACATGCCGCGGTTCTATTCGATGGCGC
>DATKHX010000321.1:0-4489 GCA_035510075.1 Allostellaceae bacterium | reverse complement strand
CCGATCGGGGATCACCGCACGTGACAGATGGTGGATCCGCCCGCGGTCAAAGCCTCGTTGGTTGCCGACGCCGGCGAAGGCTGCGTCGGCGATGCGATCGAAGCGGGAAGCGGCTGGCCCACGGCCAATCGCATCGCCGCGATCTCCTGCTGTTGGGTCGCGATGATTTCCTGCGCGATCCGCCGCAGCTGCTCATTATGCCCGTGGCGCAGCTCGGCCTGCGCCATGTCAATCGCACCCTGTTGATGGGGAACCATCATGTCGACGGAATCACGATCGACATTGGCCGGTCGGCTTGATCTCCACCATCGCGCCGACATTCTCGGAGAGAAACGGGGCTTCCCGGGGCAAGGCCGAACAATACGCCACCGAGCGGATTGCGCTGATAAACTGGGCCAGGGACGGAGGCGCGACCGAGGACGCAGCCGGTGATGCGGCAGGTGCGACGGCGAGGGCGCCGAGAGTGGCAGCCAGACCCGGAGCGATGAGCGAGCCTCGCCCGCGCGGGCGTTCACGCATCCTTCCTCCCTGGCAGCAACAGCCCCCGTTCAAAGCCGGCCTGGCGCGGGCCACGCGGCATCTTCTTCGGCGGGTCATAACATTCGTTCTGCGCGGTCGGCGTTATCCCTGATTAGGGGGATCTGACCTAAACGGCTTCCCGCGCCGCGCAAACGACCGTTTTTGAGAGCGGTTCCGCTCGCGGTGGAAAATTCTTGAAATGTGTAACCTGGGCGGCAGCGGGGGGATGCCACGCCACGGTCGAACGGCCTCGTCTCCGGCCCGCTCTCTCAAAAACCCTGATTTTTGAGAGCGATTCTGGCGATGCAAATATGATTTCTGCACGCCCGGCTCTGCGGCAAGAGCTGTCGAGACGTAGGCACTCTCTGTCCTTTAGTTTTGTGCGGATGGCGGAAAGCCGGATCCGGGAAACCGATCTCGACCTGATAAAACCGATGCTACGGGTTTCAGCCGGCGGTTCCGGAACGTCCGCGCGGGGGCACACCGAAGCTTGCCGTCCAGGCGCGGCGGGTCTGTGGCAGATAGGCCTGCTCAACCTGGGAGCGAGATTTGCTGCAGATTTGCTGCCATTGGCAGCGAGCAAAAATCATCGGACAAACTGATGGTTGATTTTCGCAAAGCCGTTGCCGGCCGCTGCCAGCCAGGCGCGGTCCCGGCAAACCGGGCCAGCCTGAGCCACGATTTCAAAATGAGACATGACCTGAAATTTGCCGCGTATTGCGCCTCGTTCATGCCCCGTTTGCAAAAATGACGGTCGAGGCGCGCCGCATCGCTGGGAAATCGCCGCGGCAAGGGAGTACAGTCGCCGGGATACGAACGCTCGTCAACCAGCGCGGGGAAAAACGACATGCAATACCGCAGAATATCGGCCGATTGCCATCTCGACATGCCGTGGATGCCCCCCGACTTGTTCGTCTCCGAGGCGCCGCGCGAATTGAAGGACCGCATGCCCTATGTCGCGGACGGGCCGCAGGGGCCGCAATGGACGGCCAAGAACGGTGCCACCTTTGGGCTGAAGAACGGCGTCGGGCCGGGCGGCGCGCCCTTTGTTCCGGGGCAGAACCACCGGGTCGACATCATGGCCCAGACCGGCATGTACGAGGACGGCAAAAAGGACATCCGCCGCTGCAGCGACCCGCATTTGCGGATCAAGGACATGGACCGCGACGGTGTCGACGCCGAAGTCATCTACGGCATCCTCGGCGCGGCCTCGCGGCTCAACGACACCGAAGCCTCGAACGAGATGCTGCGCATCTACAACGACTGGCTGAAAGATTTCTGCAGCCATTACCCCGAGCGCGAGATCGGCCTCGCCTGCCTGCCCTATGGCGACATCGACAAGGCCGTCGCCGAGATCCACCGGGTCGCCAAGATCGGGATCAAGGGGCTCGAGCTGTCGTGCTCGTGGGACATGGAGCCGATGTGGCACCCGGTCTGGGAGCCGTTGTGGAACGCGGTCGAGGACGTGCAGTTGCCGTTGCACTTCCACACCTTCCCGACGACCTCGCCACGGGCCCGCGAGGGTGTGTCCGGCCAGGTCCGGCGGGCGGCGATGTTCACCGGCGTGTCCTCGTTCCAGATGGGGCTGATCCACATCATCGCCGCGCTGATCGGCGCCGGCGTGCTGGAGCGTCATCCGCGGCTGCGCGTGTCGTTCGGCGAAAGCGGGATCGGCTGGCTGCCCTATGCGCTCGACCGCATGGATTTCGAGTATGAAGACCGCTTCCGCGACCTGATGAAGATGAAGCCGAGCGAATACTGGCGCCGCCAGTGCAAGGCGACGTTCCAGTTCGACCCGATCGGCACCAAGCTCTACGAGGACATCGGCGTCGAGACCCTGATGTGGGGCTCCGACTATCCGCACACCGACGGGGTGTGGCCGGAATCCTCGAAATACATCAAGGAGCAGTTTGCCGGGCTCCCGGCCGATGTCGTGCACAAGATCACCTGCGAGAACGCCGGCAAGTTCTATGGGCTGATCAACTAGCCGCGGGCTGCACTCAGCGAGGCGACGGGCGCCGGTGACGGCGCCCGCTGCATTTTGGGACCACCCCGGCCCGCGGGAGGGGACGCCGAGGCTGCGCGGCCGGTTCGAGCCAGGCCGAGACAACAAAAGAAAGCTAGTCGATCCCTGTATTTTGTTTTTCACCCGTGGCGGGCTTGCTGCGCCGCTTCCCAATTGCGCCCATCGAAAAAGCTCGTCGGCCGCAATGCCGCCGGGTCGACATCGTCGAGGCAGCGGGCATTCACGCTGATCTTGTCCGGGTCCGACCGCGGCACATAGAACGGGTGCATCCCGCAATGCCGGCAAAAGGTATGGCGCGCGGTGTTGGTGTTGAATTGATAGGTTGCGAGGTCGTCGCCGCCCTGCAGCAGCTCGAATTCTTGCGGCGGCACGATCAGGTGCAGGATCCCTTTCTTCGTGCACACCGAACAATTGCATTCGAGCAGGCTCGCCAGATCGGCGCGGACCCGAAACCGCACCCGCCCGCAATGGCAGCTGCCCTGATAATTCTCGAGCATCGCTCCCTCCGCCAATCTCGATCTGCCGCCACTTTAACACGCGCCTGCGCCTCAAGTGCCAGCCCCCAGCGGAGCTGCGGCCACACCAGGCGCCTGCCCCCGCTCGGCGATTCCGCCCAATCCGCCGCTGTGCTACCAACGGCACTGGTCATCTTGCGCCGCCGAGGCCGGGTGACCGGAAAACGGCCACAGCCGGACAGCAAAGAGGAGAGGTCAATGCCGAAAATTCCAGCGGAGCGGCTGATCGAGATCGGCCAGGCCTTGTTCGAAGCGGCGGGGACGCCGCCCGCCGAGGCCGAGCTCGTCATGCGCCACATCGTCGGCGCCAACCTCGTCGGCCATGATTCGCACGGTGTGATCCAGATCCCGACCTACATCGATCGGATCAAGGCCGGGCACATCGTCCCCGGGGCGCCGTGGACGATCGTGCAGGAATCGCCGAGCACGACCGTCGTCGACGGGCATTGGGGGTTCGGCTATGTCGCCAACGAACGGGCGATGCGGCTGACGATCGACAAGGCCAAAAGCGCCAACGTTGCCGCTGCGACCGTGTTCCGCCAGGGCCATATCGGCCGAGTCGCCTCCTATACGTTGATGGCGGCCGAGGCCGGCATGATCGGGCTCTGCACCGCCGATTCGGGGCGTTCGCCAAAAGCGGTCGCACCGTTCGGCGGGCGCGAGGCGCGGCTCGGAACCAACCCGATCTCGATCGCGATCCCGTCCGATCTCGACGGCCCGCTTTATCTGGATATGGCGACCTCGGCCGCCGCCGCCGGCAAGATCGCGCTCGCGGTCGCCCGCAACGAACCCGTGCCCGACAACTGGGTCATCGGCAATGACGGGCGCATGACCAACGACCCGCGCCAACTGCGCCAGGGCGGCGCGTTGCTGCCGCTCGGCGGCCCGGAGGGCGGCTACAAGGGCACCGGCCTCGCGGTGATGGTCGAAATCCTGTGCGGCCTGTTGACCGGGCTCGGCTTTGGCGTCGAGCCGACCGGGCGTCACAATGACGGCTGCTTCATGGCGGTGTTCAACGTCGCGGCATTCCGCCCGCTCGCCGAATTCAAAAAGGACGTCGGCGAATTCATCGCCTATCTGAAGGCGACCCCGCCCGCCGAAGGGTCGAGCGGCGTCCTCTACCCCGGTGAAATCGAGCATCGCCGCCAGCAGGATCGTGCCGCGAACGGGATCGAGGTCGAGGACGCGACCTGGTACAAGCTGCAGCAGCTCGCCGACAATTACGGCCTTAGCGACAAACTCGAATTCACCGAGCCCGAATGACCGCGCCCGATGATCGCATCACGATCTACGGCAGCTTTACGTCGAGCTCGAGCTACAAAGCGATCCTGTATCTGGCGTTGGCGCGGCTGCCCTACTCGTTCCGCACGGTCAACCTGAAGACCGGGGTGCAGAAAACGTCGCAATACCTCGCGGTCAACCGCTGGGG
>DATKHX010000320.1:0-5949 GCA_035510075.1 Allostellaceae bacterium | reverse complement strand
CGCTCGAGGATTTGTCTCAGCAGTACGGCATCTCGCGCGAGCGGGTGCGCCAGATCGAGGTCCGCGCCTTCGAAAAACTGCAAAAGGCGATCAAGGCCGCCGCCGTCGAGCGCCGCCTCGTCACCCACTGAGGCATAGGCACCGCCGAGCTGTCGGCGGAGTTCCTTGTGCGCGGTCGACCGGCGCGGATGGCCTGGTCGGGCAGACGGCTGCCCGGTTGAGAAATCAGCACAACGTCAGGTCGGTTGATGCGACCAACGAAAAAACCTTGCCCAGCCTTGTGCCGGACATCCACGTTCTGGCGAGGAGCAAAGCGACGAAGCAATCGCGAACCGGGAGCACTCATGGGACGAGATGCTTCGCTTCACTCGCGATGACGCCTGTGTGCAGGTGAGGGAGGGGTCCATGTGGGAGAACCGATGCAAGGTGGCGGTCAGCGGCGTGGGGTTTTCCAAAGTCACGCGCTCGGCCGAGATCCCGCTCGCGGCCCATGCGCTGACCGCGGTCAGGGAAGCCGTGGCCGATTCGGGGCTCGAGATGTCCGACATCGACGGGCTCGCGACCTACCCGGAATTGCCGGCGACCGGGCACGCCGAGGTCGACGGCATCTCGGTCGTGTCGGTCAACTGCATGATGGCGATGCTGAAATTGCCCGACCTCGGCTGGCACATCCAGGTCGGCACGACCAACATCGGCGGTGCGGTTCAGCAGGCGGTCAACGCATTGCTCGCCGGGGTGTGCAAATACGCGGTGGTATGGCGGGCGATGCACAACCCCCGCGGCACCTACCAGAACCTCCCAGGCGCCACCGCGCAGGGTGCCGCGCAATTCACCGCCCCTTACGGTTTTGGCGGGCCGGGGCAGGGGATGGCGGTCGCCTACACTCGTTGGCTCGAACGGCACGGCCAGAACCGCGAGAAGATGGCGACCTTAGCGGTGACTCAACGCCGCCACACGCAGCACAATCCGCACGCCTATTTCTACGGCACGGAGCTGACACGCGAGGACTACTTGAACTCACGGATGGTGGCGTACCCGTTTTGCCTCTTCGATTGCGACATCCCGGTGCAGGGGGCGGTCGCGATCGTGCTGACGACGGCGGACCGGGCGCGCGACCTGAGGCCGCGGCCGGCCTACCTCGCCGGCTACGGCCAGCGGCTCCATTTCGAGGTGGCGGGTCGCATCGGCAGCCTTTCGAGCTACATGGAGGGCGGCAGCAGCTCGGCGAAATTGACCTGGGAGCGCTCCGGCTTCGGCCCGCAGGACGTGGACGTGGCGCAAATCTACGACGGTTTTTCGGCCTCGGTGATCTACGGCCTCGAATCCTACGGTTTCTGCAAAGAAGGCACCGCACTCGATTTCATCCAGGACGGCCGCATCGAATTGGACGGCGAGCTGCCGCTCAACACCTTTGGCGGGAGCCTCGGCACCGGCCGCATCCACGGCCTGTGGCACATCATCGAAGGCGCCCTGCAGGCCTCCGGCCGCGCCGGGTCGCGCCAGGTCGAGGACGCCAACGTCTCCTTCGTCGGCGCCAGCGCCCCGATCGTGACCGGCACGACCTTCATCTTCGTGCGAGATCCCTATTAAGGCTCGCGAGCGGGGCCGCAGCCGGCATTGAACCCGCGAGCCGGGTCCGCAGCCGGCGCGCCTGTGGGATCGCATCGGCGCCACCGGCTGAGGCCCCAGCCCCGCGGCCCTGTGCCGGCTACCTGCCGTACATGGCCGAGTAGCAGCCGCCGTTATAATACGTATATCCGGGGCCGCAGGCCGGCGCCGGAGCGGCACCCGCTATCGCATTGGCGGTGCCGGCCACCGCACCGGTAGCGGTACCGAGCGCCCCGCCGACGATAGCACCCACCGGGCCGGCCGCAGCACCCCCGCTCGCGGCTCCGGCGGCACCTCCGGCCGCGGCCCCGGACAGTGGACCCGCCGGATACCCCGGCGCCGGTGCCGGCTGGCAGACGCCGCCATAAGGCGCGTAGCCCGGCGGACAGGCATATTGCGCCATCGCCGCGGTCGACGTGCCTGCCGCAACGGCGGCGGCGATCGCAAAAATCTTAAGCCTGGTTGGCATCGTTATCTCCGTGAAGCATGCCAAAGGGCGGCAACGCGCCGCCATCCGAGGTGAACGACGTATCATGGAAGCGCGTTCCGCGCGCGAGGGAGGCCCGCTTCGCGCCGCTCAGTCCGCGTTGTTCTGCCGCGACGAGGATGGACGACGTGGCAGGCGCGCTCTGTCGCCGGCGCGCGGCACGTGCTCGACCAAGGGTTTGCCCGCTGGTTTCCGGCTGCTTAAATTATCGATGATGCGATACGACTATGGCAATTGCGTAATTGGCGCTGCTCTCCGCGCCCTCTGGCATATCATCGAAGGCGCGCTGCCGGCATCCGGCCCGGCCGTCTCGCGTCAAGTCGAGGACGCCAATGTGTCGGTCGCCAGCGAATTTCGTTGCGCCGCACCTCGCCGAGACGGAACATACCCCAGTGACCGAGAATCCGGGGAATGTCGGTTCACGACGGAGGCAGCGATGGCAGATTACGACATTATCATCAAGGGCGGCACGGTCGTCGATGGGACGCGCACGCCCCGCTATATCAGCGACATCGCGATCAAGGACGGCAAAATCGCCCAAATCGGCGGGCTGAAAGGGAAGACCGCCGAGCGTATTCTGGACGCCGCGGGTCGCATCGTGGCGCCCGGCTTTGTCGACCTGCACACGCATTATGACGCGCAGATTTTCTGGGACCCGTATTGCACGCTTTCCGGGTGGCACGGGGTGACCTCGGTGGCGTTGGGCAATTGCGGGTTCGGGTTCGCCCCGTCACGGGTCGAGGACCGCGATCGGGCGATGCTCAGCATGACCCGCAACGAGGCGATCCCTTACGACGCGATGAAGGCGGGGATGCCGTGGAACTGGGTGACGTTCCCCGATTTCATCGACAGCCTGAGCCGCACGCCCAAGGGCGTCAATTGTTTAACCTACGTGCCGTTGACCCCGCTCTACGCCTGGGTCATGGGTTGGGAGGAAGCCAAAAAGCGGCGGCCGACCGAGGCGGAGCTCGCGGAAATGTGCCGGCTGATCCACGAGGCGATGGATGCCGGTGCCTGCGGCTGGTCGGCCCAGGTCTTGGGTGCGAATTCCATCCAGCGGGATTATGACGGCACCCCGATGATCACCGACATGCTCTCCGAGCATGAAATCCTGACCTTCGCCAAGGTCCTGGCCGACCGCGACGAGGGCTTTATCGAATTGGCGTATCAGCAGACCGGCGAGGAGGGGCGTCCCCTGGCGCCGGAAGCCAGGGAGTTCTTTGAAAAGGTCGCCGCGGCGGCAAAGCGGCCCATCCTCTACCAGGCCGTGACCCCCAACTCGGTGCATCCCGAACAGCACCGCGCCCGGATCCGCTGGCTCGAGAGCTGTGCCGAGCGCGGGTTGCGCGTCTATGGCCAGGGCGCCACCCGGCGCGGCGGGTTCGAGATGACCCTCGAGGACTGGAACCTGTTCGACGACACCGAGGCCTGGCGGGATGCGACCCTGGGCACGAAAGCCGAACGCAAGGCCAAGATGCAAGACCCGGAGATGCGCCGCCGCCTCAAAGAGGAATGGGATGCCGGGATTCGGCCGACCCAGGTGGCTCAGGGCTCTGTCGGCAGCCTCGTCGTGCAAACCCGGAACGTGAAGATTGATATCGGCGCCGAATCGGATTTTCCGACATTGCCGGCGCCGGTGGAGATCGGCAGCGCTTCCTACTTCCTGGTCAAGACCCAAAACGGCTATAAGCTGCTGTCGCGGGTGTGTCCGCATCAGGGCGGTACGGTTCGGGATATCGGCTCGACCTTTATCTGCCGCACTCACGGCTACCGTTATGACAAAGACGGCGGCAAGTGCCTCAACGCCGCCGGGCTGCGGATGCAGTCCTTTGCGGTCAACGTTAAGGACGGACGGCTGATCGCCTTGGTGCCAGTTGCGGAGACCGGCAACTCGACGTTCGTCGGGCAAACCGTGCAGCAGATCGCCGATGCGCAGAGCAAGCATGTGATCGACGCGTTGCTCGACATCGTCGTCGAGGACGACCTGGACACTGAGTTTTTTGCTCCGACCCAGGGGCGGGAGGCGGCCCAATTCACCACGGAGGTGCTGAATTCCAACCTCGTCGTCGCCGGGGTCTCGGATGGAGGCGCCCACGTCAAGTTCCTGACGGCCGGGATCTATCCGACCGATCTGTTGATCTGGCTCGTCCGCGACGAGAAGACGATCACTTTGGAGGATGCCCATTACAAGCTGAGCTACCTGCCGGCTCATCTCGGCGGCTTCAAAGACCGTGGTGCCATCCGCGAACAGGCGCCGGCGGACATCGTCGTCTATGACCTTGAAAAGCTGGAAATCCTGCCGTCGGAAATCGCCGAAGACCTGCCCGGCGGCGAGTGGCGGCGCATCCAGAAATCCAAAGGCTACGACTGGATCCTGGTCAACGGTCAGATCACCTTTGAAAACGGCGAGCCGACGGGAGCCTTGCCGGGCAAGTTCCTGCACAATGGTCGAGGCTGACGCGACGGCTACAGTTTTGACCCTTGCCTTGTCGCCCCCGCGCAAGCGGGGGCCCAGGGGCTACGAGCGACGGCGTCGGCCGGTGCCGGCTTTCGCGGGCGTAACGAAAAAAAGTCCGGCGCTGCGGCTCTGTCCAACCGCACGCACGACGTGTCGGACATGCATATCTGATGAGAGGAGACGCGAGTGATGCCGGAAGAGCTACAGATGCAGCCGCAGCCGCAGCCGATGCGGGCGACCATGCCCGAGTAGGGCGGCGGATGGCGCCAAATCGATGCCGGGCCCTATCTGCATGTCATGTTCCACCCCAACCGGCTGGGCCGGGAGCCGGACGGCATCGAGCGGCCCTCGATCGTGGTCGCCGTCGCCGGCAAGCGCGAGCAGGCGCTGCGCTTCGACCCGTTCAGCATGGGGAGCCACTATCACGTCCGCCCGAGCCTGCGCGGCCGGCAGATCCCGCTGTGGGTCGATGACGGGCAGAGGCCGCTCGACATAGCGCTCGCGTTCTTCGACAAGCCGCTGCGCTTCCGCGGCCTCCTCGCCCAAGCCGAAGAAGACGACGTCGCCGCCCAACTGGACGACGCCGACCTCGCCCGCGCCGCCCGCCAGATCCGCGACCTCTACACCGCCGTCGCCCACAACGCCGGTTGACGCAAGGGGCGAGCCCGGGGCGGGCGCGGGGAAAATTATCGTCCGTCAGGAAGCGCAACTTACTTCACGCGGCGCTCGGGAACACCTTCTCCGAGCGCAACGCCTCGCGTGCATAGGCAAGGCAGGCGAGAATGCCCTTGTGCGCGATGCCGGGATAATTGGCGATGATCTCCGCCTCGGACCAACCGTCGGCCAGCAAGCCGATCACGAATTCGACCGCGATCCGCGTACCGCGAATGACCGGCTTCCCGGCGAGCACGTCAGGATCGAGCACAATGCGCGGATGCTCTGCCATTGCCGTCGGCCTTTGTCTTTCACGGCGAGATTAAGCGATATCGCGACACGGCGCAGCAACGCCCGACCGTTCCGATTGCCGCGCTCCGCGAAATCAAAATCGGCCCATACGAGCCTTGGCGGCGCTACAAGCAGGGCGAGGTGCTCGGATGTCCCCCCGCCGATAACAGCGTCTAGGGCCCAGGAGCTGGATGGATCGGCCTAATCCTGACCGGTT
The DNA here is from genome assembly GCA_035510075.1 of Allostellaceae bacterium. GTDB lineage: Bacteria > Pseudomonadota > Alphaproteobacteria > ATCC43930 > CGMCC-115725 > AP-15. The sequence continues at coordinate 234 of DATKHX010000320.1, read as the reverse complement.
TTCTATCTTAGGTCCGACGATCGACTGGGTTGCGTGGAAGCCGACAATTCATTCGAGTCAGCGAAAGGCAAAAACATATAGAAATTTGAAGCCTTTTCGTACCACACCTAGCTTCGCGGAGGGGGTAGACGGCCGCCAATTTAGCGCTAGCCTAGGCTAGGCAGATCGGGGAGTCGCATGGACGTTGTCACGCAGAGTCTGCTGCGGGAGTTCTCAGAAAGCCAAAAGATCGAC
>DATKHX010000319.1:0-6690 GCA_035510075.1 Allostellaceae bacterium | reverse complement strand
TTCCTGTCGCCGACCAACGGCTATATGTGGCCCGACCACAAGGCCGACCGGCTGTTGTTCGACGCATTGTCGCAGCGCGACTATGACACTTGGCGCAAGCGCCCGCTGAACGCGATGGAGCAAGCCGGGCAGCACGAGATGCTGAACTGGTGCGCGCTGATGGGGGCGATGGAGAAACTCGACCGGCGGCCGGTCGTCCACGACTACATCGAGACGCACATCTTCGCGTCGGACAAGTGCTTCGTCAGCTATCCGGCCTAGCATCAGGGCGCGGCGTCATCGAGCGCCCGGCCTGCTGAACACCGCCGTGCTTGCCAATCCGGGTCCCCGCCCGTAACACTGGCGGCGGGGACCTATGGTCAAAAAACTGCCGATCCTGGAAGAGGGCGCGCGCACGGCTGCGCTGGTGTGGCGCCTGGCCCGCGACTTCATGCGCCCGCATCTGCCGCGGGTGGCGCTCGCGTTTGTGCTGATGGGCGCCGCCGCCGGCAGCACCGCGCTGCGCGCTTGGCTGATGCAGCCGGTGCTCGACCGTGTCTTTGTCGGCCGCCAGGCTTCGTGGCTGTTGCTGATCGCCGGCGCGGCGCTTGCCATCGCCGTCGTCAAGGGCATCGCCGATTACGGCGAGGCGGTGCTGATGAACCGCGTCGGCCAACGAGTGATCGCCGATGTGCAGATTGCGCTGTTCGCCCGGCTGATGCGCGCCGACCTCGCCTTTTTTCACGCCCATGCGAGCGGGACGCTGATCTCGCGGTTCACCAGCGACGCGGTGCTGCTGCGCAATGCCGCGGCAAATGTCCTCGGTGCTATCGGAAAGGACGCGCTGACGGTTATTTTTCTGGTCGGCGTCATGTTCTACCAGGACTGGCTGTTGGCGCTCGTCTCGTTCTTCATTTTCCCGGTGGCGATCCACCCGATCGTCGGCATCGGTCGCCGGATGCGCCGGGTCACCGCCAACACCCAAGCCGAGATGGGCCAGCTGACCACCTTGCTGAACCAGACCTTTCAGGGTGCGCGGCTGGTCAAAGCCTACGGCATGGAGGACTACGAGGAGCGCCGCGCCGCCGGCCTGTTCGAGCGGGTGTTCAAGCTGATCGACCGGGCGACGCGCACGCGCTCGCGCGCCTCGCCGATGATGGAGACGCTCGGCGGTGCTGCGATCGCCATCGTCATTCTGTACGGCGGCCATCAGGTCATCGGCGGCGCCCGCACGCCGGGCGCGTTCTTCTCGTTCGTGACGGCGCTGCTGCTGGCCTATCAGCCGCTGAAAAGCCTGGCCAACCTGAACGCTTCGTTGCAGGAGGGGTTGGCGGCGGCGCACCGGATCTTTCAGGTGCTCGATGTCGAGCCGACGATCCGTGACCTGCCTGGCGCCCGGCCGTTGCAGGTCGAAGGCGGTGAAATCCGCTTCGACCAGGTGCGCTTTGGCTACAGCCCCGGTGCTGTGGCGCTCGACGGCGTGTCGTTGGCCGTCCCGGCCGGGCGCACCGTGGCGCTGGTCGGCGCGTCGGGAGCGGGCAAATCGACCATCCTCAACCTGATCCCGCGCTTTTTCGAGGTCGAGGATGGCAGCATCGCGATCGACGGTCAGGATATCCGCTCGGTGACGTTGACCTCGCTGCGCGCTGCGATCGCGATCGTCGCGCAGGAAGTGAGCTTGTTCGACGACACCTTGCGCGCCAACATCGCCTACGGCCGGTTCGGCGCATCGGCAGACGATATCGAGGCCGCGGCGCGGGCAGCCGGCATCGACGGCTTTATCCGTGAGCTGCCGAACGGCTACGACACACAGGTGGGCGAGCACGGCGTCCGGCTCTCGGGCGGCCAGCGCCAGCGCATCGCGATCGCCCGGGCGATGCTGAAGGACGCGCCGATCCTGCTGCTCGATGAGGCGACCTCGGCGCTCGACAGCGAATCCGAGCGCCAGGTTCAGATCGCGTTGCGCACCTTGATCCGCGGGCGCACGACCTTGGTCATCGCCCATCGGCTGTCGACGGTGCAGGGCGCCGATCTGATCCATGTCGTCGATCGCGGCCGCATCGTCGAGAGCGGCCGGCACGCCGAGCTGCTCGCCCGCAACGGGTTGTATGCTCGGCTTTATGCGTTGCAGTTCGCCGATGAGGGCGACCTCGTCGCGGCGGCCTCGGCATAATAGCGGCGCAGGCTTGGGTTGACCGGTCGAGGCCAGTGGCGGCGTCTGCTGCGCGATCGGCGGGCGCGGGGTGTCGCGTGCTGGGCGATCCAGTGCTATATCCGCTTTGTCTACCGGACGAACCGGTGGACGGTCGAGAACGGCGAATGGCCGCAACGACTGCTCGCCGCCGGACGCCCGTTCATCGGCGCCTTCTGGCACGGCCGGATGATGATGATCCCGCTGGGGTGGCGGCGAATGGCGCCGATGCACATGCTGATTTCGGCGCATCGCGACGGGCGTATCATCGCCGACGCCGTAGCCTATTTCGGGATCGGCGCGATCGCCGGCTCGACGCGGCGAGGCGGCTCGGCGGCGCTGCGGCTGATGCTGAAGAAGTTGAAAGACAGCGACTGCGTCGCAGTCACACCGGACGGCCCGCGCGGCCCGGCAATGACCGCCAGCATCGGCATCGTCAACCTCGCGCGGCTGGCACAGGTGCCGATCGTGCCGATCACCTACGCGACGAGCCGGCGGCATATCGCCGCCACCTGGGACCGGTTTCACGTCGCCTTGCCGTTCGGGCGAGGGGTGTTCCTGTGGGGCGAGCCGATCGAGATCGCCGCCGATCTCGACGAATCCGGGCTCGAACACGCCCGCCGCGCGATCGAAGAGCGCATGGTCGACATGGTGGAAGAGGCCGACCGGCGCGTCGGCCATCCTGGGCCGCCGCAGTCGGCGGAAGCCCCGATGCAATCTCCCGGCCCGGGGAACGAAGCCGGCGCTTCGGCCCTATCACCCTCGGAAACGTTGTCCCGACCGGCACCCGTACCGTGATGTTGCCGCTTGTCTATCGTGCGCTGACCTGGCCGCTGCCGCCGCTGGTGCTGCTGTATCTGCGGCACAGGCGGCGACGGGGCAAGGAAGACGCGCTGCGCCTGCACGAGCGTCGCGGTTTGACCCGGATTGCGCGGCCGCCGGGCCCGTTGATTTGGATACACGCCGCCAGCGTCGGCGAGGCGACGGCGATGCTACGGCTGATCGAGCAGCTGGCGGAGAGGCGGCCCGAGATCGAGATCCTGGTGACGACCGGCACGGTCGCGTCGGCCGGGCTTTTGGAAAAGCGGCTGCCGGCGCGGGCGCGCCACCAGTTCGCGCCCGTCGATTTGCGTCGCTGGGTCGAGCGCTTCCTCGATCATTGGCGGCCCGATATGGCGCTGTGGGTCGAATCCGAGCTGTGGCCCAACCTGGTGCTCGCGACCCATTCCCGCGGCATTCCGATGATGCTGGTCAACGGCCGGCTATCGGAGCGCTCGTATCGTCGCTGGCGCTGGTGGCCTGGTCTGATCGGCCCGGTTCTCGGCGCCTTCGCGCTATGTCTGGCGCAGGACGCCGAGCAAGCCGAGCGTCTGCGCGTTCTCGGCGCGCCCAAGGTCGCCGCGGTCGGCGACCTTAAGGCCGCGGGGACAGCACTGCCGGTCGACCAGGTGCAATTGCGGCGGCTGCGCCGAGAGATCGGACTTCGACCGCTATGGCTCGCGGCCAGCACGCATCACGGCGAGGAGGAGATCGCTGCCGCGGTTCACGAGCGCCTTGCCGCCGGTCATCCCGGTCTCTTGACCCTAATCGCACCCCGGCATCCGGCGCGTGGTGACGCGGTCGCAGCGATGCTTGCGGCCCATGGATTGTGCATTGCACGGCGCAGTCGTCGCGAGCCGATTGCCGCGGGAACCGAGATCTACCTCGCCGACACGATCGGCGAGCTCGGGTTGTTTTACAGCCTTGCCGGAATTGCCTTCGTTGGCGGGTCGCTGACGCCCAAGGGCGGACACAACCCGTTCGAGGCCGCCTGTCTCGACTGCGCCATCCTGCACGGGCCGGATATGAGCAATTGCAGTGGGATGGCTGCGGCGCTCGCCGCCGCCGGGGCGTCGGAGACGGTGACCGGGCCGGACGACATGGCGCGCGCGGTCTCGACCTTGCTCGCCGACCGCCGACTGCGGGCCGCCCGCTGCCTCGCCGCCGCCGAGACCGCCGCCGCCGGGCAGAGTGTCCTCGACGCCGTCCTCGCCCGACTGCTGCCGTGGGTCGACCGGCTCACACCGCAAGGCCACTCGGTCGAAAACGCCCCATTCGAACGCCGAGCGGCCTCGCCGCGCCCGTTGCGGGCGTGATCCTCCGCACCCCGAATTTCTGGGGCGAACGGGCAGGGCTCGTAGCCGATGTGCTGCTGCCCCTCGGGGTGGTGTGGGACGCGGCCGGCCGGCTGCGACGCGCCGTGGCGCGGCCGTGGCGCGCACCGCTGCCGGTCGTCTGCGTGGGCAACCTGATGGCGGGCGGCGCCGGCAAGACGCCCGTAACCTTGGCGCTCGCCGGCTGGCTCGTTGACCGCGGGATCGCGGTGCATATCGTCTCCCGCGGCCATGGCGGCAGCGCCGCCGGGCCGCTGCGCGTCAACCCGGCGATCCACGATGCCGCCGAAGTCGGCGACGAGGCGCTGCTGCTGGCGGCACGCGCGCCCGCCTGGGTCGCGCGCAACCGCGCCTCGGGTGTAGCCGCCGCTGCCGCCGCCGGTGCCGCGGTCGTGCTGCTCGACGACGGGCTTCAGAACCCCGCGGTCGCCAAGACGCTGGCATTGCTCGTGATCGATGCCGGCTACGGCTTTGGCAACGGGCGGGTGATGCCGGCCGGCCCGCTGCGCGAAAATTTGCGCCGCGGCCTCGCCCGCGCCGACGCGGCGGTGCTGCTCTCCGCCGCGGGAGAACGACGTGCATGCCCGTTGGCCGGGCTGGAGGGGCTGCCGGTCGTGCCGGCGGTGCTGGCGCCGGTCGACGGCGAGCGGTTCGCCGGCCGCCGCGTTTTTGCGTTCGCCGGGATCGGGCGGCCCGAAAAATTCTTCGCCACATTGCGCCGGTTGGGTGCGGAACTGGTTGGCGAGCGCGGCTTTCCCGACCATTTTCGGTTTCGCGACGGCGATCTGGTGGCGCTGCGCAGCGCGGCCGCGGGCGAACGTGCGCAGCTTGTGACGACGGCAAAGGATTGGGCGCGGCTGCCGCCCGCCGCTCACGCCGGGATCGAGGTGCTCCAGGTCGAAACCCGCTGGCCGGACCCTGCCGCGCTGGCCGGGCTATTGACCCCGGTCGTGCGGGCGGCCGCCGATAACGGGCGTGATCCAGAACGGCATTCGCGCTAAGCGTCTGCGGCCCACCGACCGGATCGAGGGCTGCGGTGCGGTCGTGCTGTTCGCCGCGGTCCGGCTGTTGCCGATAAATTGGGCGTCGGCGCTGGGCGGTGCCGTGGCACGGCAGGTCGGGCCGCTTCTCGGCATCTCGAAACGAGCCCGGATCAATCTGCGTCGGGCGCTTCCGGGGCTTCCCACGACCGAGATCGAGCGCATCGTCACCGGCATGCGGGACAATCTCGGCCAGGTCGCCGCCGAATACCCCCATTTGCGCGAGATCCGCGTCTTCGCGCCCGATGGTCGGGTCGAAACCAACGGGTTCGAATACATGGACCAGGCGGTCGCTGGGGGCCGGCGGATGATCATCTTTTCGGGCCACCTCGCCAATTGGGAGATCGGCGCGCTCGCCGCGGCGCAATATGGCGTCCGCGTAACGGAAATCTACCGGGCTCCGAACAACCCGCTGGTCGACCAGCTGATTTCACGATTCCGCAGCGACCGCGGCGAGTAATATTTCCAAGGGCGCCTGTGCCGCGCAACGGGCTTTTGCCGCGCTTTATCGTGGCGGCGAGCACCTGACGATGCTGGTCGACCAGAAATTGAACGAGGGCATCCTGGTGCCATTCTTCGGCCGCCGGCGATGACCGCGACGGCGCTCGCGTTGCTGGCGCTGCGCTTTGATTGCGACGTGCTGCCGGCGCGGGTCGAGCGGCCGCCCGGCGCACGATTTCGGCTCACCGTCTTCCCGCCGCTGGCCTTGCCGCGCAGCGGCGACGACGGTGCCGATGTCGCGGCGCTGACCACCACCGTCACTGCGGTGATCGAATCGTGGATCCGCGAACGCCCCGAGGAATGGCTCTGGATCCACCGGCGCTGGCCGGATTAGGTCGAGATTGCTGGCCCGACCCGGCGGCATTCGCTGGCCTTGTCGCGCCTGTCGTGTTATCCGCCTACGGCAATGGCCGGGACCCGGACAAGCACCGTCGTTGATGCGCCCCGGTTCGCTCATCGCCTCGAGGCGTGGGGGGCGGCATTTGTCTTCACCGTCTTTGGCCTCCTCCCGCTCGATTGGGCTTCCGCCCTCGGCGGCGCGCTGGCGCGTCGCATCGGCCCGTTCCTCGGCATCTCCAAACGCGCTCGGCTGAACCTGCGCCACGCCCTACCCGAGCTTTCCGAGACCGAGATCGCCCGCATCGTCGCCGGCATGTGGGACAATCTCGGCCGCGTCGCGGCTGAATTGCCTCACCTCCAAAGGATTCGCGTCTTCGAGACCGGCGGTCGCGTCGAGACGCACGGTTTTGAGCATATCGAGCGGGCGGTCGCAGCCGGGCGGCGGATGATCGTCTTTTCCGGTCATATCGCCAATTGGGAGATCGGC
>DATKHX010000318.1:0-7299 GCA_035510075.1 Allostellaceae bacterium | reverse complement strand
CCAGATAGCGGCGCCAGAACTCGGCGTAGCTCATGGTGCGCGGCGCTTGTAAAGCGGCGGTCGGCATCGTAAGTCAGCAGCCATTCTTCACCCCTTTCGGCCGCGGAGTCGGACAATGGGCTTTAAGGTAGCGGTGGTCGGCGCCACCGGCAATGTCGGCCGCGAGATTTTGACGACCTTGGCCGAGCGCGACTTCCCGGCGGACGAGGTTGCGGCACTCGCTTCCTCGCGTTCGCTCGGCAAGGAAGTTTCGTTCGGCGAGGATGACGTGCTCAAGGTGCAAAACCTCGACACTTTCGATTTTCGCGGCATCGATATCGTGCTGTCCTCGCCCGGCTCCAAGGTGTCGGCGCAATTCGCGCCGCGCGCGGCGAAGGCGGGTGCGGTCGTGATCGACAACACCTCGCAGTTCCGCATGGACCCCGACGTGCCGCTCGTCGTGCCCGAGGTCAATCCGAAGGTGATCGCCGACTACCAGAAGCGCAACATCATCGCCAACCCGAACTGCTCGACGATCCAGATGGTGGTGGCGCTAAAGCCGCTGCACGACCTCGCCCGCGTCAAGCGGGTGGTAGTGGCGACCTATCAGTCGACCTCGGGTGCCGGGCGCGCGGCGATGGACGAGCTGTTCAACCAGACCCGCGCGATCTTTGTCAACGACCCGGTCAAGCCCGAGCAGTTCACCAAGCAGATCGCGTTTAACGCGATCCCGCACATCGACGTCTTCATGGATGACGGCGCGACCAAGGAAGAGTGGAAGATGGCGGTCGAGACGCGAAAGATCCTCGATCCCGACATCGCCGTCGTCGCGACCTGCGTGCGCATCCCGGTCTTTATCGGGCATGGCGAGGCGGTTAACGTCGAGTTCGAGCGGCCGCTCAGCGACGACATGGCGCGTGCCGCGCTGCGCCGGGCGCCGGGGATCAGCGTCGTCGACCACCGCGCCGACGAAGGCTATGTGACGCCGAGCGAGGCGGCGGGCGAGGACGAGGTTTACGTCAGCCGCATCCGCCGCGACCCGACGGTCCCCTATGGCCTGAGCTTCTGGGTCGTCGCCGACAATCTGCGCAAGGGGGCAGCGCTCAACGCCGTGCAGATCGCCGAAATCCTCGCGGCCGATCATCTCGGCGGCAAGCGCGCGCCGACCCGCTCGAATGTCGAGCCGTTGCGCCGCAAGACGGGGTAGCGAGCGCCGTCCTGACAGTCGCTCCCCGAACTCGCGCCGTTGCGGCGGTTAAACCTCAGAGGCTCTGTGGAGGTTTCTGCCCTTGGCCGGGCTTGACCCGGCCATCCACGCCGTAACTTCCCAATTCGCGCCTTTGATCCCCGAGCCCTTGCAAAGACGTGGATGCCCGGATCAAGTCCGGGCAAAGCGAGAGACGTTAGGGCGAGGCATGACCAGCAAACGGCTACCATGGATTCCCGCGATTTAGTCGCAGAAGCAACGTGACCGCCGAGGCGGCACCAAAGGCGCTGGCGCCGCACGCGCGCGACCGCTTTCTCGGCCGGTCGATTTCGCCGCTGACCCGGCGCCGGCTCGACGCGTTTCGCGCCAATCGCCGCGGCTTCTGGTCGCTGTGGATCTTTTTGGCGCTGTTCACGGCGTCGCTGTTCGCCGAGTTCATCGCCAATGACCGGCCCATCGTCGTCCGTTTCGACGGCGGCTGGTATTTTCCGGTCTTTGAGAATTATCCCGAAACCGCGTTTGGCGGGGTTTTCCCGACCGCGGCCGACTATCGCGACCCGGAGGTGCAAAAGCTGATCGCGGAGAAGGGGTGGATGGTGTGGCCGCCGATCCCGTTCAGCTACAACACGATCAACTACAATTTGCCGAGCCCGGCGCCGTCGCCGCCGTCGAGGGTCAACTGGCTCGGCACCGACGACCAAGGCCGCGACGTGACGGCTCGGCTGATCTACGGCTTTCGCATCTCGGTGCTGTTCGGGCTGACCTTGACCCTGCTGTCCTCGGTGGTGGGCGTTGCCGCCGGCGCGGTCCAGGGCTATTTCGGCGGCTTGGTCGACCTCGGGTTTCAGCGTTTTATCGAGATCTGGTCGGGCTTGCCGGTGCTCTACCTGCTGATCATCATGGCGAGCTTTGTCGAGCCCAATTTCTGGTGGCTCTTGGGCCTGATGCTGCTGTTTTCGTGGATGGGCCTCGTCGACGTGGTGCGCGCCGAGTTCCTGCGGGCGCGCAATTTCGACTATGTGCGGGCGGCCCGCGCGCTCGGCGTGCCCGATCGGACCATCATTTTGCGTCACGTCCTGCCGAACGCGACGGTAGCGACGATCACGTTTCTGCCGTTCATACTGAACGGCTCGATCACGACCCTGACCTCGCTCGATTTCCTCGGGTTCGGGTTGCCGCCGGGCTCGGCCTCGCTCGGCGAATTGCTGGCCCAGGGCAAGGCCAATCTGCAGGCGCCGTGGCTCGGGCTGACCGCGTTTTTCGTGCTGGCGCTGATGTTGAGCCTGTTGATTTTCGTCGGCGAGGCGGTGCGCGACGCGTTCGACCCGCGCAAGGTGACCGTATGAGCGAGGACCACAGGAGCCCAGGGCTTGCCCCTGGCTCCAACAAGGGGGCGGCAACCGCGCGCGCATTCACGCTCGACCCCCGCTTTAGCGCGGGCGGCGACGGCTCGCTTCGTCTCGGGGAAACCGCTACCGAGGGGACGCAGAGCACCGCACCGCTGCTCGACATCCGTAACCTCGCGGTCACCTTCGCCGGGCGCGGCGGGGCGCCGCCGGTCGAAGCGGTCAAGGGGGTTTCGTTTTCGCTCGGCCGCGGCGAGACACTGGCATTGGTCGGCGAAAGCGGCTCCGGCAAAAGCGTCACGGCACTCTCGATCCTGCAATTGCTGCCCTATCCGCTCGCCGAGCATGGGCCCCAAAGCAGCATCCGCCTCGGCGGCGAGGAGCTGATCGGCGCCACCCCCGACGCGCTGCGCCAGGTCCGCGGCGACCGCATCGCGATGGTCTTTCAAGAGACGATGACCTCGCTCAACCCGTTGCACACAATCGAGCGGCAGGTCGGCGAGATCCTCTTGGTCCACCGCCGGATGTCCGCGCGGGCGGCGCACGAGCGCATCCTCGAATTGCTGCGCATGGTGCAGCTCCCCGACGCCGAAAGCCGGCTCGGCGCCTACCCGCACCAGCTTTCGGGCGGGCAGCGCCAGCGCGTCATGATCGCGATGGCGATCGCCAACGAGCCCGACCTCCTGATCGCGGACGAGCCGACGACGGCGCTCGACGTGACTATCCAGGCGAACATCCTGGCCTTGCTGCGCGATCTGCGTGACCGGCTCGGGATGGCGCTCTTGCTGATCACCCACGATTTGACGATCGTACGCAAGATGGCCGAGCGGGTCTGCGTGATGACCCAGGGCGAGATCGTCGAGGCCGGCCCCAGCGCGATAATCTTCAACCGGCCGCGCCATCCCTATACGCGGCGCCTGCTCGCGGCCGAGCCCAAGGGCCGCGCCGCGCCCGCCGACCCCGCGGCACCGCTGCTGATCGAGGCCGAGGAGACGCGCGTGTGGTTTCCGATCCGCGCCGGCCTGCTGCGCCGGGTCCGCGGCCATGTCAAGGCGGTCGACGGCGTCGCGCTCGCGGTGCGCGCCGGCGCCACCCTCGGCGTCGTCGGCGAGAGCGGCTCGGGCAAGACGACGTTGGGGTTGGCGCTGCTGCGGCTGATCGCGGCGCAAGGGCGGATTTGCTTTGCTGGGCGGGACATCACGGCCTTGTCGCAGCGGCGGCTGCGGCCGTTGCGGCGCGAGATGCAAATGGTCTTTCAGGATCCGTATTCGAGCCTGTCGCCGCGGCTATCGGTAGCGCAGATCGTCGAGGAAGGGCTCAAGGTGCACGCGCTCGCAGCCGGCGCGGCGGAGCGGCGGCGGCTGATCGAAACCGCACTCGCTGAGGTCGGGCTCGACCCTGCCACGGCCGACCGCTACCCGCACGAATTCTCGGGCGGGCAACGCCAACGCATCGCCATCGCCCGCGCCCTCGTCCTAAAGCCGCGCCTGGTTGTGCTCGACGAGCCGACCTCGGCCTTGGACATGTCGGTGCAGGCGCAGATCGTCGAATTGCTGCGCGAATTGCAGGCGCGCCGCGGCCTCGCCTACCTGTTCATCAGCCACGATCTGCGCGTCGTGCGCGCCCTCGCCCACGACATCCTGGTCATGAAGGACGGCCGGATCGTCGAATCCGGCCCGACCGAGCGCATCATGACCGCACCCGAGCACCCCTACACCCGCGCATTGATGGCCGCCGCCTTCGACCTCGCCCCGGCCCCTAGCTGAACCACAGCGCCCCTGGGGCGCCGCGCCACCCGCGGTCGGCTTATTAATCCGTCCTTTACCGATCGGTCCGAAGATCGAGCCCGCACCGGCTATTGCCGTGGGTCTCTTCATGATCGGTCCATTGGATTATGCGCGCTTGAATGCCGCTGCGGTCGCGGCCACCGGGCGCGGTGCCGTCAGGGCTTGTTGCCCCGGCACTGCCACGGGGCGGCAAGGCTGATGCGGTTCGATCCCAACCTCTTGCCGCTCGCCGGCTTCGCCGTGGTGATGGTCGCCGCCGCCTTTGTCGATTTCCGCCGGCTGGTGATACCAAACGAGCTGGTCGCGGCGCTGTGCATCCTCTGGCTGCTGCATGTCGAGGGCATGCGCGGGGCATCTCCGGCCGCCGCCCTCGCAGCAATTGCCGGCGCGGCCTTGGCGCTGACCGGGGGGGCGACCCTGTTTGCCCGCGGCCTGATCGGCGGCGGCGACGTGAAGCTGTTTGCCGCCGCGGCCTTGTGGGCCGGCGCCGGTGCTGTGCCGCGGCTGCTGGCGCTGACCGCGCTGATTGGCGGCGGACTGGCGCTGTTGTTTGTGAGCCCGCTCGGCCCGCGGCTGATTGCCGTCCGGCGCCCCGACCCGGCGGCGGCGGCCGGCGCCGGGGTGCTGCGGGTCGGCCATACGCCGATCCCCTACGGTGTGGCGATCGCCGCCGCGGCGTTGATCGTGACGATCGCGCCCTATCTCGACTGAAGCGTGATCATGCGCGGCCGCACCGTCTTCCTCTTTCTGATCGCATTGCTGCTGGCCGGCGGCACCGCCTTTCTCGTGCGCTCGTCGCTCACCCAGCGCTCGACCGTCGCCGCCGCGCCGGCGCCGGCGCCGGCCCCAGCACCGCAAAAATCGATCCTGGTTGCGAGCGTCGCGATTAGCCGCGGGCAGATCCTCAAGCCCGGCGACCTCGCCTGGCGGCCGTGGCCCGACGCGGCGATCGCGCGCGATTTCATCGTCGCCGGCGCGCCGCCGGAAAAAACGTTTGCCGGATGGGTCGCGCGCGAGCCGTTCGTGGCCGGCGAGCCGATCGTCAAGGCGAAGATCGTGGCGCCCGGCGACCATGGTTTCCTCGCCGCCGTGCTGCGGCCCGGCATGCGTGCGGTGTCGGTCGCGGTCGACCAGACCTCCGACGTTTCGGGGTTCATTTTGCCCGGCGACCGGATCGACCTGCTGACCAATTTGTCGTTGGCCGAAGGCGCGAACAGCAATGGCTATCAGCGTAAAGCGGCGCAGACCGTGCTGCGCGATGCGCGCGTCGTCGCGATCGACCAGCGGCTCGACAGCAAGGACGGGCAGGCGGTCGTGGCCCGCACGGTGACGCTCGAGGTGACGCCCAAGCAAAGCGAGATGGTGGCGCTCGCGGCCGATATGGGCAAGCTGTCGCTGAGCTTGCGCAGCCTCGATGCGACGCCACAAGATAAGTTTGCCCTGCTCTCCGCCGCCGACCCGACCGCGCGCGTCTCGCCTGACCCGTCCGTCGATTCGATCGACGGCGACGGTTCCGCCAGCGTCACGCTCGACAGCGAAGTCAGCCCGCTGGTGCCGAGACCCCTTATTTTTTACCATAACTATTACGATGGCAAGGTAACCATATTGCGCGGAAACGGCGGCTCGGGCACATCCGGCGGATCGCAACCAGGCGGTTGAGGTCTGTGATGCATTCGTTGCCGCGCCTCGCTTTCGCCGGAGCCATAATATGGTTGGGCCTAGCCGCCCTCGGCCTGGCAGCGCCAGCCAACGCGGCGGAGCCGGATCGCGGCTCGGCGGTCGGTGCGCCAGCCGGCCAAGCCCGCGCGCCGCAGCCGGGCGACGCCGTGCAGATCCCGGCGAATGGCAGGCCGATCCTGCTGCAAACCGGAAAGGGCACGCTGATCCGGCTGGCGCGGCCGGCGGGTACCGTGTTTGTCGCCAACCCCGACATCGCCGACGTTCAGGTAAAGTCGCCCGAACTCGTCTACATCACCGCGAAGTCGCCGGGCGCCACCGTCATCTACGCTGTCGACGCCAATGACGAGGTGCTGCTGAACGCGCCGGTCCGGGTATCGCTCGACCTCTCGGAGCTGCGCCAATCGCTCAATCAGGTGGTGCCGGGATCGGCGATCTCGGTCGAAGAGGTCGACTCGAACGTGGTCTTGACCGGCACCGTCGCCGACGCGGGACAGGCCGACAAGGCCCGGGCGCTCGCCACCGCCGTCGCCGGCGAGTTCAAGGGCGGGCAGGTCGTCAACCGGCTCTCCGTCGCCACCCCGAACCAGGTCGATCTGCACGTCCGTATCGCCGAAGTCGACCGCAATATCCTGAAACAAATCGGCGTCGACTGGAGCAAGCTTGGTAGTGGGGTGAACTTCAACACAACCAATAATTCCGCGACACAATCAATATTGAGCGGAGTAATTCCGGCGACAAATTTTCTAACTGCAGGTGTGTTTCCGCCCCTTGCTGGAAATGAGGTCGCCGCCATCGTCCAGGCGCTGGCAACTGAGGGGTTCCTGACCGTTCTCGCCGAGCCCAATTTGACCGCAGTCTCGGGCCAGACCGCGAGCTTTCTCGCTGGCGGCGAGTTCCCGGTCCCGATCGTGCAGAACGTTTCCGCTGGGACGTCGGCGATCTCGGTCCAGTTCCAGCAATTCGGCGTGCAGCTGGCCTTTACGCCGACGATCATCGACGCCAACCATCTGAGCCTGCGGGTTCGCCCGGAGGTCAGCCAGCTAAGCACTCAGGGCGAAGTGACGATCAGCGGGTTCACGATCCCGGCGCTGACCGTTCGCCGCGCGGAGACCTCCGTCGAGCTCGCCAGCGGGCAAAGCTTCGCGCTCGCCGGGCTGTTGCAGCACAACACCGAGCAGGACATCTCCAAGGTCCCTTGGCTCGGCGACATTCCGATTCTCGGCGCGCTATTTCGTTCAAACAAGTTTCAGAACAACGAGACCGAGCTGGTCATCATCATCACCCCCTATCTCGTCAAGCC
>DATKHX010000317.1:0-3989 GCA_035510075.1 Allostellaceae bacterium | reverse complement strand
CGCTCGGCAATTCGGCAACGCCTATGTTATTTTAGCCCGCGTACGACGGGGATGTCCAACTCGCGGATTTTCTTGCGCAGGGTGTTCCGGTTGAGGCCCAGCAAATGGGCCGCCCTGATCTGGTTGCCGCGGGTGGCGCCGAGCGTTAGCACGATCAGCGGGCGCTCGACCTCGCGCAATATCCGGTCATAGAGCCCAGCCGCCGGGAGCCCGCCCTTATGGGCAGCAAAATAACCGCGGATGTGGCGTTCGACGGCACCAGCGAGCCCCTCGCCCGTCGGGGTGTCGACCGTCTCAGCGGCGCCGCGCGCCTCGCCGAGCTCGGCGTCGATGATCGCGACGCCGATGACTTCCTGCGAATAAAGAGCCGCCAATCGGCGAATCAGATTTTCGAGCTCGCGCACATTGCCGGGCCAGCGATAAGTGCGCAGCCGTTCCATCGCGTGCTCGTCGAGCCGCTTCGGCGGCAGCCCCTCGCGCACCGCCAGCGCCGAGAAATGCCGCACCAACGCCGGAATGTCCGCACTGCGTTCGCGAAGCGGCGGCAGCCGGATCGGCGCGACGTTCAGGCGGTAGAACAAGTCTTCGCGAAAAAGGCCTTGCCGGATCAGGCTGCGCAGATCGTGATGGGTAGCGGCGATGACGCGGACATCGGCCCGGATTGGGAGGCGGCCGCCGACCGCGGTGAATTCGCCTTCCTGCAGCACACGCAGCAGCCGGGTCTGCGCCTCGAGCGGCATGTCGCCGATCTCGTCGAGAAACAGGGTCCCGCCCTGGGCCTGCTCAAAGCGCCCCATGCTGCGCGCGGTGGCGCCGGTGAAGGCACCCTTTTCGTGGCCGAACAGCTCGCTCTCGATCAGCTCGCGTGGGATCGCCGCCATGTTGATCGGCACAAAGGGGCCGTTGCGGCGCTTGCCGTAATCATGCAGCGCGCGCGCGACCAGCTCCTTGCCGGTGCCGCTCTCGCCTATGATCGTTACGGTCAAGTCGGTGCCCATCAATCGGGCGATGACGCGATAGATTTCCTGCATCGCCGGCGAGCGGCCGATCAGCGGCAGCTGATCCTCCGCATCGTCCTCGGCCCCGGTCGACAATCCGTCATGCGGGGCGCTCAGCGCGCGCTCGACGACGCTGACCAGCTCGCGCAGGTCGAACGGCTTGGGCAGGTATTCGAAGGCGCCGCGCTCGGTCGCCTTGACCGCCGTCAACAAAGTGTTCTGCGCGCTCATGACGATGATCCGCAGATCGGGGCGGATTTTTTTGATGCGGGGGATCAGGTCGAGCCCATTCTCGTCGGGCATGATCACATCGGTGATCACGAGATCGCCCTCGCCATCGGCAACCCACCGCCACAACGTAGCGGCATTACCCGTCATCCGTACGTCATGCCCGAGCCGAATCAGCGCTTGGTTGAGCACCATTCGGATCGCGCGATCGTCGTCGGCCACCAGGATCGTCGAAGTCATCACCCGATACCGTCCTGCGCGACCACCGGCAAGAACACCCGGAACACGGTTCGACGGGGCTGGCTGTCAAACTCGATAACGCCGCCGTGGTCGCGGATCACCTTGGCGACCAATGCAAGACCAAGGCCAGTCCCGTTTCGCTTTGTTGTGACAAACGGGTCGAACAGGTAGGGGCACATATCCTCGGGAATGCCGGGGCCGTTGTCGGCGACCGCAACCATCAGCGGCAGGTGCCGCCGCCCCTCGCCGCGCGGGCCGGCGAGCCGCAAGCCGTGGCGGTAGCCGGTCGTCAGGACAATCTCGCCGTCGGCGCCCGACGCCGCTTCGGCGGCATTCTTTACGACATTCAAAAACACCTGGACCAAGAGGTCGCGGTTGCCGTGCGCCGGCGGCAAGGAGGGATCGTACTCCTCGACAAAGCGGGCGTGACGCGCGAAGCCGGATTGCGCCAGCTTGCGAACCCGCTCCAGCACCTCGTGGATGTTGACCGCTTCGCGCTCGATCGGCCGGTGGTCCGAGAAAGCATCCATGCGGTCGACGAGTGCCACGATACGGTCGGTTTCGTCGCATATCAGGCGGGTCAGCTCGCGTCCCGCGTGGTCCGCATCCTGCTCCAAAAGCTGTGCTGCCCCGCGAATGCCGGAGAGCGGGTTCTTGACTTCGTGCGCGAGCATCGCCGCCATCGCGGTGATCGAGCGGGCGGCGTTGCGGTGGGTTAGCTGCCGATCGACCTTGTCGACAATCGAGCGCTCGTGAAGGGTCAGCACCAGCAATTCCGCCGCCTCGCCGGCGAGCGCACCCTGGATCGTCACCGTGCGTCCGCCAAAGCGCGGGCCTTCGAGCGCGATGTCGTATTCCGAGATCGTGTTGCCGACGCGCCAGACCGTGTCGATCAGCGACAGCAGCGGACTGTGCGGCGCCACCAGATCAGCGAGCGCGGTGCCGCGCAGCGCCGTGGCGCCGGTGCCGAAGAACTGCTCGGCGGCGGGGTTCACCATGCGAATGTCGCCATTGCGGTCGACGACGATGACCGGATCGGCCAGCGCCGCCAGCACGGCGTTGGCATCGGGCGGAGCTTGCGGCTGGGCACGCGGGCTGGCGCGGCGGCGGAAAGGCGGCCGAATCATGCCGCCCGGCGCTCCAGCAAAGGCTGGTAAAAGCCGCGGATCAGTTCGCGAACACGGGCCGGCTCGACGGTTTGGTTGACGGCGCCACGAAACTCCGCCGAGCCCGGCAGCCCCTTCGAATACCAGGCGACGTGCTTGCGCGCGATCCGCACCCCGACATCGGTCCCATAGTGCGACAGCATATCCTCGTAATGGCGCTCGACGATCGCCAGCTGAACTTCGAGCGGCGGGTCGGGAACCCGCCTGCGAGAGGAGAGCCACTCGATCACCTGGTGCACGAACCATGGCCGGCCATAGGAGCCGCGGCCGATCATGACGCCATCTGCGCCGGAGAGCGCCAGCGCCCGCTGCGCGTCCTCGATGGTCTGGACATCTCCGTTGACGACGACAGGGATCGTTACGTTTTCCTTAACCTGACGGACAAAAGCCCAGTCGGCGAAGCCGCCATAGAACTGGCAGCGGGTCCGGCCATGCACGCTAATCATGCGAATGCCACATGCTTGCGCAATCCGAGCCAGCCGCGGCGCGTTGCGGCTGTTCTCGTCCCAGCCCGTTCGCATTTTCAGGGTGACCGGCAAATCGACCGCGTTGACCGTGGCTTCGAGGATGCGCGCGGCATGAATCTCGTCGCGCATCAGCGCCGAGCCGGCATGACCATTGACGACCTTCTTGACCGGGCAGCCAAAGTTGATGTCGATAATTTGCGCGCCGCGATCGGCATTGAGCTTGGCCGCTTCGGCCATTACCAGCGGCTCGCAGCCGGCAAGCTGCACCGCCATCGGCTGTTCGTCGGCGGTGCTTTTTGCCATCGTCAGCGATTGCCGGGTCTCGCGGATCATCGCCTCGCTGGCGATCATTTCGGAGACAACGAGACCAGTGCCCAAGCGCTTGACCAGGCGGCGGAACGGCAGATCGGAAACGCCCGACATTGGCGCCAGGATCACCGGCTGATCGATTGTGACAGAACCAAGAGAGATGCCCATATTTTAAGCATACGCTTAAGTTGCCTACCGATTGGGCAGATATTAGACGGTTTTTTATTGCGGTGCAACATCAACCGATAACGCGACCTGCGAGTTGGAAATCGTGAGCATGTCGGCTACGTTCGGGTGATGGAACCCGTCTATGCGCTGGTTGTCGCGGCCGGGAGGGGCGTTCGCTTCGGCGGCGAACAGCCGAAGCAATACCTGCCGCTCGGCGGTCGCATGATCTTGCGTCACGCGGTCGAAACTCTGGCTCGCCATCCGCGGGTCGCCGGGGTCCAGGTGGCGATCCGCCCGGAGGACCGCCATTTGTTTGAGCTTGCCGTAGGCGGCCTCGCGGTGCTGCCCCCCGTCGCCGGCGGCGCCACACGGCAGGATTCGGTACGGCTGGGGCTTGAAGCGCTGGCAGCCTA
>DATKHX010000316.1:0-6302 GCA_035510075.1 Allostellaceae bacterium | reverse complement strand
GAAATGGGCGGCGATTTGCGACACTTCGTTATCGGTCAGGCTTTCGGCAATCGACGACATGATCTGGCTGTCGCGGTCGTCGCTTCTATAGTCGTTCAGCTGCTTGCGTAAATACGCCGCCTGCTGCCCCCAGATGATCGGCACTGTGTGATCAGACGGCAGGCCGGCCTGGCCGTGGCATGATGCGCACAGCTGCACTTTCGCCTCGACGGATTGGGCCGGCGCCGTTCCGGCGCCAAACAAAAGCGTGGCCACGACGACGAAGAATTGCGCGACCGCACCCTTCACGATCGTGTCGCGCGGCGTGCTCGTCGACCGGACAGCGGCCGTGCAGTGCTAATCGACCGGTGCCGCCGCCGCGACGAGGGTAGGGGAGGCGCGGTAGAGGTTGGGAAAAAGGCGCTCCAGCTCGCCGATCTTCGGCAGGTCGTTGACCGCGATGTAGGGATCGGTCGGGTGCAGGGTCAAATAATTCTGGTGATAGGCCTCAGCCGGAAAGAATTTTTGGCCGGGCTCGATCTTGGTGACGATCGCGGTAGGGAAGGCGTGGGCCTGATCGAGCTGGGCGATGTAGGCGGCGGCGATGCGGGCCTGGTGCGTGTCTTGCGGGAAAATCGCCGAGCGGTACTGGGAGCCGGCATCCGGCCCCTGCCGATCGAGTTCGGTCGGGTCGTGGGCGACCGAAAAGAAGACCTGCAGGATATGGCCAAAGCTGACCCGGTGCGGATCGAAGGTGATCTGCACCGATTCCGCGTGACCGGTCGTGCCGGTGCTGACGGTTTCGTAGTTCGCACTGTCCTTGGCGCCGCCGGCATAGCCGGACACGGCGCTCGTGACACCCGCAACATGCTGGAAGACGCCTTGCACGCCCCAGAAACAGCCGCCCGCGACGACGGCAACCTCTGAATTCGCCGATGGCGTTGCAGGCGTATCGAGCGCGGGGGCCGGAATCGCGCGACCGCCCTCTGCCGCCGATCCGTACCCCCACGACATGACGGTGGTCGTGGCGAGCACGACTGCCGCGGCGATCACAACCCGGTTGCAGCTCATGCGCCCCTCGAATGCTCGAGACATTGCTCTACCCAGGCCTCCTAGGCAGCGCGCCGGATCAGCCCGGACCAGCGGTCGAGGATCGGCAGGATCTTGTCGGCAGGCTCGGACAACAGCATGACGACGACGCGGGCGATACCCATGTCGCGCCAGCGGGCGAGTTCATCGGCATCCTCGGGCGGGTTGAACAGGGTGACCGGCAGGGATTGCGGGTCGCGCCCGGCGTCGCGCGCCAACTTGCGGAATTCTTCGAGCATGTCGAGCGGGCTCGACCCCGGGCGACCGCCGATCGGGCACCAGCCGTCGCCATAGCGGACGGCACGCCGTGCGGCCTGCGGCCAGGCGCCGCCGACCAGGATCGGCGGGTGCGGCTTTTGCACCGGCTTAGGCCACGCCATGATCTCGTCGAAATTGACCATGTCGCCGTGGTACTCGGCTTTGGACTTGGTCCAGATCTCCTTCATTGCCTCGATCCGCTCGCGCATCAGCTTGAAGCGGCTCTTGGGATCGGTGCCGTGATTTTCCATCTCGTCGGCATTCCAGCCGCCGCCGACGCCGAACAGAAAGCGCCCCTGCGACACCTGGTCGAGCGAGGCGACGAGTTTCGCGGTCTGGATCGGATCACGCTGCTGCACCAGGCACACGCCGGTCCCGAGCTTGAGCCTCGTCGTGACAATCGCGGCGGCGGTCAGCGACACGAACGGGTCCATCGCGTCGTAATACCGCTTCGGCAATTCACCGCCGCCCGGAAACGGCGTCTTGCGCGAGGTAGGGATGTGCGAATGCTCGGGCGCCCAGACCGATTCGAACCCCCGCTCCTCGAGCGCCTTCGCAAGGTCGACCGCCGAGATCGCGTAATCGGTAAAAAACATCAATGCGCCGAAATCCATCTCTGGTTCCCTTCTCCGGGTTCCGCTCTGTCGGACGACAGCCTAACCGCAAACGGTGGCCGGCGGCCAGCGCCGAGCGGCTCCTCTCGCGGCCGCCGGACCGCCATGACCGGCACCGCGCCGCACGCAAGAGAGCAAATGGAGGTGCAGCCGGCCGGTCAGCGGCCGCGGAAGTGCTTGTAAAAGTCGACGACTTGCGGAGTTTGCTGAAAGCCGAGGAGCAGGCTGATGTCGCTGCCTCTGTGCCCGGCGAGCGCGATCGTCTCTTCGATGTGGTCGGTGACCCCCGACCGGATCTGGTCGGGGTCGAAGGCTATTCGGACGGTGAACGACTTCTTGCTGATAATCGTCTGGTTTGGCCCGGTCGCCGCCACAAAATAGGTCAGGTCGACCACGCCGCCCTTGGCGGCCGGGCCGCGCTGCCCGACGATGATCACATCGAGCGACATGTGCACCGCATCGCCAGCGATGTCGCATTTGCGGTCGACTTCGCTCAGCAGCCCGTAAAAGGCAACGTTGTCGGGGCGCGCCTCGGAGCCGGAGCCGAACACCGCGGTGTTGGCCAGCGGCCGCAAGATTACGGCACTCGGGCACGTCTCGGGTGGTGTCGACGACGACGACGAAAACCAGCCGCAACCCGAAAGCGCCACAAGGCCGAGGAGTGCGGCGCCCGGCGCAAGCCGCGCCCGAATCACAGGCTGTTATGCGTGCCGTCGCAGAACGGTTTGCCGGCGGTCTGCTTGCAGCCGCACAGCCACACCTCTTCGCTGGCCGCGGCGGTGAACGGGACCGGGGTCAGCCCGGTGCCCTGATGCGAGCCGTCGCAGAACGGCTGGTTGCCGCTGCGCCCGCAGGCGCACCAGAAATACCGCTTGCCGGCTTCGACATTGATGCCGTAGGGCTCTTTTTGCGCTGGGATCGGTTCGTCCACTGTTCTGCCCCCACTTTCATACTGCCGGTTCCGCGCGCTCCGGCGGCGGCTCAGCGGCGCCGGGACTGTATGCGAGCCTCGCCCGGCAGACAAGCCCGGGCCGCTGCCGGGAGCGCCGCACCGCCGATGGCCGTCTATACCGATGTCGCCGACGATGAACTGCGGGCCTTTGTCGCGCTCTACGACATCGGCGAGGTGTTGTCGTGCAAGGGGATCGCCGAGGGGGTCGAGAACTCCAACTTTCTGGTCACCACCGAACGCGGCAATTTCATCCTGACCCTCTACGAAAAGCGGGTGGCGCGCGAGGATCTGCCGTTCTTCATCGGGTTGATGGAGCATCTGGCGAAAAACGGCGTCGCCTGCCCGACGCCGTTGCATGGCCTCGACGATGTCGCGCTTCGCGAGTTGTGCGGCCGCCCGGCGGCAATGGTGACGTTTCTCGCCGGCATGTGGCCGCGCCGCATCCAGCCGTTTCATTGCGCCGGCGTCGGCCGGGCGCTTGCGGCATTGCACTGCGCCGGAGCGTCGTTCGGCATGAGGCGGGCGAACGATTTGTCGGTCGCAGGCTGGCGCCGGCTGTTCGAATCATGTTCAGCGCGGGCGGGCGAAGTTCAACCGGGGCTCGCCGACGAGTTGGCCGGCGAACTGTGCTCTCTCGAACGCGACTGGCCGCGCAGCCTACCGGCCGGGGTCATCCATGCCGATTTGTTTCCGGACAACGTATTCTTCCGCGACCGCGAGGTTTCCGGCCTGATCGATTTTTACTTCGCCTGCACCGATTTTCTCGCCTATGACGTGGCGGTATGCCTCAACGCTTGGTGCTTCGAGGCCGATGGCAGCCTCAACGTAACCAAGGCGCGGCTCCTGCTCGATAATTATCGTCAGGCACGGCCGCTGTCCGCAGCCGAGCTCGCGGCCCTGCCGTTGCTCGCCCGCGGCAGCGCGTTGCGGTTTTTGCTGACGCGGCTGTTCGACTGGCTCAACCAGCCGGCGGGCGCGTTGGTGCGCCCCAAGGACCCAATCGAATTCCTGCGCCGATTGCGCTTTCACCGCACTGTCGCGAGCGTGCGCGACTACGGCCTCGATGTCTGAAAACAGCAGGCCCGATCCGGGCGAGGTCGAAATCTTCACCGATGGTGCGTGCAGCGGCAACCCGGGCCCGGGCGGCTGGGGTGCGATCCTGCGCTTTCGCGGCGTCGAAAAGGAGCTGAGCGGGGCGGCGCCGGCCACCACCAACAACCGCATGGAATTAATGGCGGCGATCGCCGGCCTCGAAGCGTTGAAGCGGCCCTGCCGGGTGCGGCTCTACAGCGACAGCCAATATCTGCGCGACGGCATCACCAAGTGGATTCATGGCTGGAAGCAGCGCGGCTGGCGCACGGCAGACAAAAAGCCGGTCAAGAATGTCGATCTGTGGCAGCGGCTCGAAGCCGCCGCGGAGCGCCACCAGGTCGACTGGATCTGGGTGCGCGGCCATGCCGGTCATCCCGAAAACGAGCGCGCCGACGCGCTCGCCCGCGCCGGCATCGTGCGCGCGGGTGGTGACGCGGGCAAAATGCCGGCGGCTAGCGGAAGTTGCGGCTCGGAATGACGATGTCGCGGATGTCGTAGCCGGGCGCCTTGACCGGAACGGCAAAGGGCGGTTTTGCCGCCGGCCACGTCGCGTCCTCGCCGGTGCGGTCGCGTAAGGTATTAAGGCGCGGGGTCAGATCGTCGAGGCGCTCGGCGACGACGTGGATCACGCTTTGCTCGCGCTGCAACTTGCCGGTGCAGCGCAACAAGGTGGCGCCCAACGCGGCGCGCCGGAAGCGCTCGAGGATGGCCGGCCAGACGATCAGGTTGGCGATCCCGGTCTCGTCCTCGATCGTAACGAAGACGACGCCGTTGGCGCTGCCCGGGCGCTGGCGGATCAGCACCACCCCGGCGATCGAGAGCCGGCGGTCGACCGGCAGCCGGGCGAGGTCGGCGGCGGTCACGAGCCCCTCGCGAGCGAGTTCGGCGCGCAGAAACGCTAGCGGATGGCGCTTCAGACTCAGGCCCAGAGTGGCGTAATCCTCGACGACATGCTCGCCGAGCGGCATTTCCGGCAGGAGGGCGGCAGCACGGGTTTCATTGTCTCGACTTTCCCCCTCACCCTGCCCTCTCCCCCCGATGGGGGGCGAGGGATTTTCTAAGACAGCCGTCGGCATCATCATTTCGACGCCATTACCTTCTCCCTCACCCCGCGTTGCGGGGAGAGGGTTGGGGTGAGGGACTTTTTGCACCGCGGCGAACAAGGGCAGCGGCGGCTCGCCGAGCGCCTTGATCGCCCATAATGCATGGCGGCGGTCGAGCCCGACCGAGCGAAAGGCATCGGCTTCGGCAAGGCGTTCGAGTGCGGCGCGGCCGAGTCCGCTGCGTTGCCATAACGCTCGCGGATCCGGGTAGCCCGCGCCGCGTGCCGCGACGAGCCGTCCGGCATCGGCCTCGGCGAATCCCTTGATCTGGCGCAAGCCGAGGCGCAATGCCCACCGCCTACTCACCTTCACTTCAACTAGCCCAGGTTGAACATGTGAGTTAGGAAATAGCTTAAAATTCTCCTTGGCCGGGCTTGACCCGTGGGCCTTCAGCCCACGGACTGGTTCCGTGGGCATCCACGTTTTTTTTCTTCCTTCTGCATGAGCCGATAAGACGTGGATGCCCGGATCAAGTCCGGGCAAGGGGAAAGAAGGGTCACTTTCCGTTTCCTCGAGGGTGCAGTCCCAGAGGCTGTGGTTGACATCGACAGGGCGCACCTCGACGCCGTGCTCGCGCGCGTCGCGGACGATCTGCGAGGGCGCGTAAAACCCCATCGGCTGGCTGTTGAGCAAGGCGCAGGCAAAGACCTCGGGATGGAAGCATTTGATCCAGGCCGAGACGTAAACGAGCAGCGCAAAGCTCGCCGCATGGCTTTCCGGGAAGCCGTAGGTCCCGAACCCTTCGATCTGGCTGAAGCAGCGCATAGCGAAATCGCGCTCGTAGCCGTTCTTGACCATGCCGGCGACGAATTTGTCGCGGAACAGATGGATGTCGCCATTGCGCTTGAAGGTCGCCATCGCGCGGCGCAGCCGGTCGGCCTCCTCCGGGGCAAAGCCGGCGCCGACGATCGCGATCTTCATCGCCTGCTCCTGAAACAACGGCACGCCCATGGTTTTGCCCAGCACCTGGCGCAACGCGTCGGAGGGGTAGTCGACCGGCTCGATCCCGGAACGGCGGCGCAGATAAGGGTGCACCATGTCGCCCTGGATCGGGCCGGGCCGGACGATTGCGACCTCGATGACGAGGTCGTAGAATTCGCGCGGGCGCAGGCGCGGCAGCATCGTCATCTGGGCTCGGCTTTCGACCTGGAAGACGCCGAGCGAATCGGCGCGCGACAGCATCTCGTAGACCGCCGGGTCCTCGGCCGGCACGGT
>DATKHX010000315.1:0-2240 GCA_035510075.1 Allostellaceae bacterium | reverse complement strand
GCAGGTTTGGCGACCCCGGCAGGACTCGAACCTGCGGCCACTCGCTTAGAAGGCGAGTGCTCTATCCAACTGAGCTACGGGGCCGAATTGCGCCGGCGGGATCAGGTGCGCACGCGATCATAGCGGAAATTGTCGGCATAGCTTTTCGGCTTTTCGCTGATCGCCTGCGGTTCGATGATCGTGTAGGCAAGGCCCTGGCGGTCGGCAAAGGCTCGCGCCTCCTCGATCGTGTCAAAGTGCAGCCGCACCTGGCTCGAGGTATCGGTGGAGGTGGTCCACCCCATCAGCGGGTCACGACCGCTACCTGTCGGGGGCTCGTACTCCAGCACCCATTTGCGGGTCCGCGCGCGCCCCGATTGCATCGCCGTCTTTGCCGGCCGGTAAATCCGCGTCTGCGCCATTGCCGAGCCTGCCCCCAATGTTCGGTGCCCATCGCGCAGCCGAAACATCCGGCGGGCCAATCCGGGCCGCGCTGGTCGGGGCGAGAGGATTCGAACCTCCGACATCCTGCTCCCAAAGCAGGCGCTCTACCAGGCTGAGCCACGCCCCGGCTCGCGGACGCAGGATGTTTTTTAGAGGGTTGGCGACGCGCGGGCAACAGCGGCGGCACGCCGACGACTGCGGATCGCTAAAAGTGGCGTCGGTACCACATTAGACTAGGCAACGCCGAGGAAGAGCGCGAAGTCGACGCCTCTCCGATCGTCTTTTGCATGTTACGATGCCCGATCGGAGGCCTGCGACAAATGAGGCAAGCGATGAGCGGAATGGGGTTGCCGATGGCCGGGCGGCCTGAGGAAATCGGTCTGTCGGCCGAGCGGCTGGAGCGGATTCGCAAAGCCTTGCGGCACGATGTCGAGCGCCGGCTGATCCCTGGTGCGGTAATGCTGGTCGCCCGCGGCGGCCGGGTCGGCTTTGCCGAAGCCTTCGGCTTTCGCGACCGCGAGGCGGGGTGCCCGATGTCTCTTGATGCGATCTTCCGCATCGCCTCGATGACCAAGCCGGTGGTTTCGGTCGCGGCGATGATCCTGGCCGAGCGCGGCGAATTGCAGGTTTCCTCCCCCGTCGCCGAGTACCTGCCCGAGTTCAAGGAGCGCACGGTCGGCGTCGAGCGTGTGCGCGCCCGCCGCACGATGACGGTGCAGGATCTGCTGCGCCACACCTCGGGGCTGACCTATGCCGGATTTGGCGACTCGCCCGTCCAGATGATCTGGCGCGAAGCCGATTTGATGAACGAGACCCAGACCAATGCCGACCTCGTCGGCAAGCTCGCGCAATTGCCGCTGATGTTCGAGCCGGGGACGACCTGGGAATACAGCATGTCGACCGACGTGCTGGGCCGAGTCGTCGAAGTCGTTTCGGAGCAGGGCCTCGCCGATTTCATCGCCGCGCACATCACCGGCCCGCTCGGCATGAGCGACACCGCGTTCGAGGCGGCCGGCGCCCGGGCGCAGCGCGTCGCCGAGCCGCAGACCGAAGCCGCAACCGGGGCGCGGCCGCCGATGCGCAACGTCGCCCGCCCGCAGCGCTGGGCCTCGGGCGGCGGCGGGCTGGTGTCGACCGCGGCGGACTATCTGCGCTTTTGCCAGATGCTGCTGAACGGTGGCGAACTCGACGGCATCAGGATGTTGGCGCCACAGACGATCCGCCACATGGCCTCGAACCACCTGCCGCCCAATTGCGGCTATGGCGAGACCGCCCGCGAGCGGTTTGGCGCGTTGGCCCCGGTGCCGGAGATGGGCTACGGCTTCGGCCTCGGGTTCTGCGTGCGCACCCAGCCCGGCATGTCGCCAGTGCCGGGCTCGGTCGGCGAGTTCTTCTGGGGCGGGGTCACCGGCACCTATTTCTGGATCGACCCGGCCGAAGACCTGGTCGCAATTTTTCTGTCGCAAGCCCCCGACCGCCGCCTTTATTACCGCTACCTGTCGCGCCAGCTCGTCTACGCCGCCATCACCGTCCCCGCTCCGCGGCAGCAGTTCGGCGCCGGTTAAGCGTGCAGGCGCATTAGCGCGCGGAGAGCGCCGGTGTCATCCAGTCAAATTTTGTGCGAGTGTGCGCTGCCTCACATTCGGCGACCCGATCGCGACCTATTCTGTTGAACCGAGGCGAAACCGTCGCCCATTCGGCAGCTTGGACGAGCGCGATGTCTGACACCGCTGTATTGGGATCGCTTGCGCGAATCGAGCCGGAATCGAACGGCTCGGCGATTGCCAACGAACGCTTCATTCGTCAGCTCGACCAAC
>DATKHX010000314.1:0-6919 GCA_035510075.1 Allostellaceae bacterium | reverse complement strand
ATCGAGAAACCGCTCGTCACCAAAAACCGTGCCATAGCTGCATTCGGCGACCCGGCCGAGCTCTGTCACCCGCTGCGCCCTGATGTCGCCGCGGTAATCCTCACGCGCCCGGCGCAACGGCGCCACCACGTGATGGCCCGCCGCGTGCAGCGCCCGCGCGAACCACAACCCGGTAAAGGAGCTCGCGCCCGTCAGCAGAATTTTCACGCGCAGCCCCGCATCCGCGCCGCCTCGGGCGCGGCCGGGTCATAGTCGGGCCATTCGCGGTCCTTGGCCGACATTTCCAGAGGGGTCGCCGGCCAGCGGATGCCAAAGCGCGGGTCATCGAAACGAACCCCGCGCTCGTGCTCGGGGGCGTAGAATGCGCTTACTAGGTAAAGCGCCTCGGCGTCGTCCGACAAGGTCAGAAAGCCGTGGGCGAACCCGCGCGGGACGTACATCATGACCCGGTTTTCGGCAGTGAGATCGGCGCCAAACCACTTCAGGTAGGTCGGACTGTCCGGCCGTAGATCGACGATGACATCGTGGAGCGCGCCGCGGATGCAGCGCACGACTTTGACCTCGGCTGCCGGCGGCAGTTGGAAATGCATGCCGCGCAACGTGCCGCCGGTGCCAGTCAACGAATTGTTGACCTGGACAAAGCGGGTCTCGAGCCCGGCCTCGGCAAATTCGCGTTCGCAAAAAAAGCGGGCGAAGAAGCCGCGATGGTCGCCGCGTTTTTCGAGCTCGATCAGATAAGCGCCGGCAAGCGGGGTCGGGACGAATTTCACGCCGCAGCACTCCCCACAACGCCATTTCGCCAGCGCAGCGACGGCAACAGCACCCCACGGGAGATCAGGCGGTCGAGCGTCTTCAGCCGGATCAGCGACGAGTTGCGAAAATCCTTGTCGGCAAATCCCATATTCTCCAGTCCGTTCTTCAAGCGCTCGATGCTGTCGCCGAGCACGCTGCGCGGCTGATGCCCGGGTGCCAGCCGCCGGAACAGCGAAAAATCGACGCGATAGGAGCGTTTGTCGGGCGGCGCCTCGCGATTGATCGAGACGCCGGTGCCGGGCACTGCCGCAGCCACCGCTTCCGCCAGGTCCTTAACCTGATGGTTCCATGCGTCGGAGCCGGCGTTCACCGCCAACATCTCGCCGCCCGCCGCAGGATCGCGCCCAATCGCCCATTCGATCGCGCGCGCCATGTCGCTGACATCGATCAGTGGCCGCCACGGGGTGCCGTCCGAGAGGACACCGATCTCCCCGGTCGCGATCGCGCAGGCGACAAAGTCGTTGAGCACGAGGTCGAGCCGCAGGCGGTCGCTCATGCCGCAGGCGGTGGCAAAGCGCAGACAGGTGATCGTCATGCCGCCCGCATTCATCCCGGCCAGCCCGCGCTCGGTCGCGACTTTCGAGCGCGCATACGCGGTCAACGGGTTGACCTCGTCGCCTTCGCGCCGCGGGCCGCCCTCGGCAAAGCCGTAGATCGAGCACGACGAGGCGAAGACAAAGGCGCGCACACCAGCCTCCCGGGCGAGCCGGGCGAGCCGCAGACTGGCCTGCGCATTGATCTCGTCGGTCACCTGCTCGAACCGGTTCCCCATCGGGTCGTTCGAGACCGCCGCCAGGTGGACGACAGCATCGACGCCCGCCAGGAGCTCCGGCGGCAGCTCGCGCACATCGCCGTAGTGCTGACGGGTCAGCCGCGTTTCCGGCAGGGTTTCGGCATCGGTCAGGCAGTGCGCGAAAAAGCCGGCATCGTAGCCGATCAGCTCGGCTTCCGACCTGACGCGGCGCAGGTGCCGGACAAGCGTCGAGCCGACATAACCCGCATTGCCGGTGATCAGGATTCGCATGCGACGGCCAATGCCTTTTCCAGGTTTTTCGCCGTTACCAGGTTTTCCACGGTGCGTGTCCCCCGCTCCATAATTCCTCCAGGTACCGCTTGTCGCGCAATGTATCCATCGGCTGCCAGAAGCCGTGGTGGAAATAAACGGTCAGCTGGTCGTCGGCGGCGAGCCGCTCCATCGGCTCGCGCTCCCACACCGAGGCATCGCCGTCGATATAGTCGCCGACTTGCGGGGAAAGGACGAAGAAGCCGCCGTTGATCCAACCCCCGTCGCCGATCGGCTTTTCCTGAAAGCCGGTGACGCGATTTCCGTCGAGCCGCAGCGAGCCGAAGCGCCCGGGCGGCTGCGTCGCGGTGACCGTCGCCATGCGCCGCTCGTCGCGGTGCAGCGCTATCGCCTTGGAGATGTCGATGTCGCCGACCCCGTCGCCATAGGTGAGGCAGAATGCCGAATCCTCACCGACAAAGGGAAGGATGCGCTTGATCCGGCCGCCGATCATCGTCGCCTCGCCGGTGTCGATCAGCGTGACCCGCCACGGCTCGACCGAGGCCTGGTGAATACTCATGGAATTGTCGCGCATATCAATCGTGACGTTGGAATTATGGAGGAAATAATTCGCAAACCACTCTTTGATGACATAACCTTTGTAACCGAGGCAAATAATGAAGTCTTCGATGCCGTGCGCCGAGTAGATTTTCATGATATGCCACAAAATGGGCTTGCCGCCGATCTCTACCATCGGCTTGGGGCGATGCTCGGTCTCCTCGGACAATCGGGTGCCCAATCCACCCGCGAGAATTACAGCTTTCACGGTATCCCCCCACAGTCGGCAGGTCCCCAATGGACCGAGCGCGGATCAAGCCGTTGGATATCGCATCCTAGAGTTCGGTAATCGTCGCGCCGGGTGACGTCTGAGTTGAGCTCGATCCGATGCTCGCCGATCGACGGGAGGGTCGAGCCGGCTCGATGAATGCGGCGCTCACGGTCGGTGCCTCACAAAGCCCGACTGGCCTCCCGGCGGCGTGTAAGGGATTGCTTCGACAACGCTTCGCAAAAGCCACGAAAGCCGGCATGCATACGGTCAGCCCCGAAAGCTGCGGCGCGCTCCCGCGCCGCCTTGCCGGCATGGGCGCGCAAGCCGGGGTCGCGGGCGAGCTTGGCCAAAGCTTGCACCAGAGCTTCGGCGTCGCGCGACGGGACCACCAACCCCGCCCCGGCGGCCACGGAGCCGTTGTCGCCGACCTCGGTCACGATGACCGGAAGCCCGCACGCCATCGCCTCGCTCAGCGCCACTGAAGTCCCCTCGCCAAAATGCGAGGCGAGCATAAAGATGTCGGCCGCCGCGTAGAGCGCCGGCATGTCGTCGCGGCGGCCGAGCGGACGGCGGCGCGGCGCCGGCGGCAGGCGCTCGGTGCCCTCGCCGACGGCGACGAGCCAGACCCGCCCGTCATCGGCCATTTCGTGTGCAGCGAGCATCCCGGGCCAGTTCTTCATCGGGTCGTTGCGGCCTGCGGCGATGACGACGATCGCATCATCGGGCAAACCCAACGCGAGCCGGGTGGCCGCCCGCGCCCCGGCATCGAAACTAAATCGCATCAGATCCAACCCGTTCGGAATCACCCGCGCGAGCCGCGGGCGGAAGCCGTATTTCCGATGCGCGTCGAGGGCAACCCGGCTGTTGTAGAAAATGCCGTCGACAAAGGGCGAGAGCCTCGCGCCGAAACTCACCACCCGGCGTAGACGCGGCGGGTAGCATGCGAAATCAGGGAGGTCGCCGCGAATGCTCCAAGCGAGCCGCGGCCGCGGGAACACGCCGGAGAGCCACGTCGCGGCCGCCGCCCCGAGGTTGCCGTGGTACAGCCAGCCTTGCACGACGCGCGGTCGTGCACGGCGGATCAGGCGCACCAGACTCAACAAGCCCCGTGCGGAGAATTCGCCGCGCCTCATCCCAAGCCCCAGCACATCGACCCCGATTTGCGCAAAGCGCTCGCGCATCGGGCCGTCCGACATCAGGCTAGCCACTGAAAATCCGCCGCCGCCTCGGGATTCCTCGCGACAAAGCTCGAGCAGCATCGTCTCGGTGCCGCCGACCTCAAGGCCGGTGATCACATGCACCACACCCCCAGGGGTCATAGGCCGTTTCCGCCAGCCTCCGGCGACTTTCGCAACAGTTCTTCTCCCATGCTACCGCAGTCCGGGTGACGCGAGCGCACCGCAGCCAAAACCATCGTGACCAACACACCTCGCCAGACGCGGCGGGCGGATGCTAAGACGCGGCGGCCGGCTCCTGCGCAGCGGGCACCGTCGAGATCCCGAGCAGCCCCGGCGCCACGATGCTTTCCGGTGCCAAGCCGTTCCGCACCGCCAGCGCGCACAGCTGCTCGAAGCTCGCCTGCGGATTGCGGGTGTCGGTCAACACGATGCCGTCGACTGCGTGCGGCGCCGCACGATGAAGCGCGGCGGCGAGGTCGGCGACCACCGCGAGTCCGGCGCAGCGCCGCCCAAACGCCTGGTCAACCACGCAGACAATCTCGACGCCGCTGTCGCCGGCGCTCAGCACAGCGATCTCGGCCAATTCCCCGCCACCGTAGAGCACGACCCGGTGCCATCCGCGGGCGGCGCATTGCCGCAGCACCTCGGAACAGTCCTGTCGCGCCCGTCGGAAAAAATCGAACGAATATGCAAGGTACTCCGCGGTCAGCCGGCTCTTCTCGGCAAAGCCCTGCGGCGTCAGGTAATAGGCGTAACGGTTGAGCGGCACCTGGCTCACCTTGACCAGCCCCTTGCGCACGCAGCGCCGCAGATAGGCGTTGGCGAGGCCGAGCGCGATGCCGAGATCGCCGGCCAGCTTGCGCTGGGTGACGGCACTGTCGCGCTCGATCGAGGTCAACAGACCGCGCACGATTTCAGGGTCGCCCGGATCGCGGCTTGCTTCGCTCACACTCAAGGCTTCTCGAATTGGCCCGGATCATCGGGCGCCGGCGCCAGCGTTAGCGCGTTCGCGCCGTGAACGTCAACCCTGTTCGTGCAATGAACATCAACCCTTGCGGATCCGCAGCATTTCCGGCAAGTCGGCGGCCCGGTCGGCTCGGCGAAAATCGTGGATCAGCGCGAGGCTCGATTCGGCCTGCTCGGCCGACACCCCGGCATACGGCACCAGCGCCCGGTACTTGGCGTCGATGTCGGCCCAGGCGATGCCGAGCATCCCCGCCCCTTTCGGCACATAAACGGTGCTAATGCCGGTGCGGCCGTCGGTGGCGCGGATTGTCACCGTGGCACCCTGCCGGTAGCGCTCGACATTGTCGGTCGGCGGCGGGCCGACGTGAACCTTGTCGATCAGGCGGTGGATGACCGGATCGCCGATCTTGGCCGCGGTGGCGTGCACCCAGGAGAAATCCCGGTCGGCGGCACCTGCGGCGAGGAAATAGGCCGGGCTGTGCGCCATGTCGATCAGATCGGCCGGATGCAACGGACCGGCGAGCGCGGTCAGGCCGGGGCGGGACAAGGTGATGGTCTCGATCTCGTCGGCGGTGAACCCGCCGTCGCGGGCGGCGTTGGCGGCGGCTTCGGCGAGCGCATGATGCGGATGACCGCCCGGCACGAGCTTGACCGCCATATCAGTGACGATGTCCCAGGACTGGCCGAGCCCGTTGGTGATGCCACCCGCCGCGACGGCCGGGTCGACGCCGCCATAAGCCTCGAAAAAGCCGTGGCGGGTTTCGAGGATGCCCTCTTCGCCTCGGTAGCCGCGCTCAGCCGCGAGGGCGGCGTCGACCCCGAGCATCGCCGCAAGCCCGGCATGGTATTCGCGCGCGACACTGGTATTGGCCGCCGCCGCGAGCCCGCCGATCGACGTCGCTGATAATGCGATCGCCTGTGCCGTTTGCGCCGCATCGAGATGCAGCAAGCGGGCAGCGGCGACTGCGGCGGCAAAGATCGCGACGAGGCAGCCGTGAAAACCCTGGCGGCGAAAGCCCGGCGTGATCGCTTCGCCGATCCGCCCGGACGCCTCGTAGCCGAGCACGATCGCCGCCAATACCGCTTCGCCGCCGGCGCCGCGGCACTCGGCAATGGCGAGGCTCGTCGCGGTCAACGGTGTGCCGGCATGGACGATGTTGCGCAAATCGCTGTCGTCGCAGGCGGCGGCGTCGCTCATGACGGCATTCGTCTGTGCGGCATCGGCGAGCGGCAGCTTAGGGCCGTTGTCGAACCACAACGAGGCGTCGGGCCGGCCGCCGCGGTCGCGCGCCAGCGTTCGCATGATTTGCGCCGATTCGATACCGGAGCCGAGTGCCGCGCTGGCGATCGTGCTGGCGATCAGCATCGCCGCATGATCCACCGCCTGTGCCGGCAGGTCGGAGGGGCTGGTACTCGTCACAAACTCGGCGAGGTCGCGGGCGACGGTCATCGCCGGGCTTAGCGCGGCTCGGTCCAGCTCTCGGAAAAGGCGAGTGCCGAGGTGCTGAACGGCCGCCCCTCGCGCTGCATCGCCCAGGCGCGGCCCGTCGCTTGGACGCCGTCGACCGTCAGCCGCGCCCCCAATGCCGGGATCAGCAAGGTGCACACGCCATAGCGGCGCCCGCCTTCGCCCGGCTGAGTGTGGATCAGCAACGGCTCGCCGATGTCGTACCAGGTCAGCGCCACCTCCTCGTCGGTCGTCACGATCCGCTCGGTCCAGAAATAGTGCGGGTCGCCCGATTTGATGAATTCGGCGTCGGTGACCGGGATCGCCGTGTCGGCGGTCTCGGGGTTGAGCATGCCCTGCACCGTCGTCTGCAGCCAGCGCGCCATCGCGATGTTGTCGGCCCAGATGCGCCACCGGTTCTCGGTCAGCTCGCTCTTCAGATAGAGCACATGCCCCGGCCCCGCCGGGCAGCTGATGATGCGCCAGTAGCTGGCGTTCGTCGTCTGCGGCCCGCCATCGGTCTCGCTCAGCCGAATGAACGGGTTCTCCCCGGTCAGGATCACGTGGTTGGGATCGGCGGGCATGGGTTTCCTCCCTCAAACAAGCATGAGGGCGATCGTAGTGGATCGAGCGCCGCCGCGCCACCGCCGGCAGGGCGAACGCCCTCGGCGTGGGCAACAGAA
>DATKHX010000313.1:0-4429 GCA_035510075.1 Allostellaceae bacterium | reverse complement strand
CTGGGCGATGTCGGTCGACCTGAACTCGTGCATCGGCTGCCAGGCCTGCGTCGCTGCGTGCCAGGCCGAGAACAACGTGCCCGTCGTCGGCAAGGACCAGGTGCTCGACGGCCGCGTCATGCACTGGCTGCGCATCGACCGCTATTACTCCGGACCGCCGGACGACCCGCAGATCGCGTTCGAGCCGATGCCCTGCATGCATTGCGAGAACGCGCCGTGCGAGGTGGTGTGCCCGGTGCACGCCACCGTGCACGATCATGCCGGCCTCAATGTCATGGTCTACAACCGCTGTGTCGGCACGCGGTTTTGCTCCAACAACTGCCCGTACAAGGTCAGGCGGTTCAATTTTTTCGCATACGCCGACAACGAGGAGCGCCCGCCGGAATCGTGGAACCCCGAGGTCACGGTGCGCGGCCGCGGGGTCATGGAAAAATGCACCTATTGCATCCAGCGGATCCGCGCGGCCGAGATCGACGCCGACCGCGAGAACCGCCTCGTCCGCGACGGCGAGATCGTCACCGCCTGCCAGCAGAGCTGCCCGACGCAGGCGATCGTCTTCGGCAACCGCAACGACAATGCCAGTGCTGTCGCCCGGCGCAAGGCGAGCCCGCTCGACTACGTGCTGCTCGACGAGCTCAATACCCGCCCGCGCACCAGCTATGCCGCACTGATCCGCAACCCCAATCTCAAAATCAAGGACGGCGACGCGTGACGGTTCTGGTCGACCTGCCACGCGAGGCGCCGGTCGTTCAGCCGGGGGTGACCTTGCGCTCGCTGAGCGAGCAAGTCAGCAACCGCGTATTGCGGCCAGGCGCGCCGCGCTGGTGGTGGGTCGGCTTTGCCCTTGGGATGGCGCTGCTGCTGACCTTCGTCGTGCAGTTGGCATTTTTGTTCATCAACGGCGTCGGCATTTGGGGGGTCAACATCCCGGTTGCTTGGGGCTTTGCAATCGCCGAATACGTGTGGTGGATCGCGCTCGCGAGCGGCGGCACGATCGTCTCGGCGCTGTTTTTTCTGACCCGCTCGCCGTGGCGCTCGGCGACCAACCGCATTGCCGAGACGATGCTGCTGTCGGCCGCCCCTTGCGCCGGGATATTGCCGATCATGCACCTCGGCCGGCAGGGTCTGTTTTATTGGCTGTTCCCGTATTCGAGTGTGATGGGGGTATGGCCGCAGGTGAGAAGCCCGCTGTGGTGGGATTTCATCTGTCTGCTCTGCTACATATTGATGTCGATCATGTACTATTACACGGGGCTCTTGCCGGACCTCGCGACGGTACGCGATCTGGCCAAGACGCGCTCGAAGCAGATCTTTTATGGGATCCTCGCGCTCGGGTGGCGCGGCTCGGCGCGGCACTGGCGCAATCAGCAGACCGTCTACGCGATCATGTCGGCGATCATGGCGCCGATGGTGATCTCGGTGCACAGCGTCGTCGGCCTCGATTTCGCCGGCGGGCTCACCGTCGGCTGGCACTCGACCCAGTTCCCGCCCTATTTTTTCTTTGGCGCGGTTGTTTCCGGGACAGCGCTGATCATGATGCTGACCATCCTCGTCCGCTGGGGCTACCGGCTCGAGGACGTGCTGACCGGATATCACCTGAATGCGCTCGCCAAGGTCGTGCTCGTCGGCAGCGTGATGCTCGGCTACGCCTATTTGTGGGAAGCCTGGGGCCCGATCTACGGCAGCGACGTGGCCGAGCGCACCCAGTTCTTCTACCGCATTTTCGGTTTCTACGCGGCGGCCTATTGGGGGAAGATCGCGCTCAACGTCGTCATCCCGCAGCTGCTTTGGCTTCCAGTCGTGCGGCGCAGCGAGATCACGCTGTTCCTGATCTCCGCCGGCATCATCGTCGGCATGTGGCTCGAGCGCTTCGTCATCGTCATACCGAGCCTGAGCCGGGGCTACATGCCGTCCTATTGGGGCGTTTTCTTTCCGACGTTTTGGGACTGGGCGGCATTGGCGGGAACGATCGGGCTGTTTTTGAGCGTGTTCTTTGTGCTGCTGCGATTGGTGCCGATCGTCTCGATGTCGGAAGTTCGCGAGATCATCCAAAGCGCGAGATCGCGGTGAGCCAGCCCTTCGGCATGATCGGCGTGTTCGACACCCCCGAAGCGGTCAAGGACGCGGCCCGGCAACTGCGCTCGCTCGGGTTTCGCGCGGTCGAAGCCTACACCCCCTATCCGGTCGAGGGGCTCGACCAGGTTCTGAGCCCGGGGCGGCAGCTGTTCTTGCCGCTGGTAATGTTTGCCGCTGCCGTAGCCGGCGCCGTCTGGGGATATTTCGTCCAGTATTGGGACGAGGCGCTCGATTACCCGATCAATGTCGGCGGCCGCCCGCACAACAGCTGGCCGGCCTTTATCGTCGGAACTTTCGAGTTCATGCTGCTGGTGACGGTCGCCGCCGGCTTGTTCGCGCTGTTGGCGTCGTGCC
Source organism: Allostellaceae bacterium (assembly GCA_035510075.1). Lineage (GTDB taxonomy): Bacteria > Pseudomonadota > Alphaproteobacteria > ATCC43930 > CGMCC-115725 > AP-15. The sequence continues at coordinate 1,999 of DATKHX010000313.1, read as the reverse complement.
GGCTGCCGCGGCTTTACCATCCGATTTTTGCCGCCGTCGAGTTCGAACGGGCGTCGGTCGATCGGTTCGTGCTATGCGTCGAGGCGCGCGATCCAAGCTACGAAGCGGAACACCTCCGCCGGGTTTTCGAGCGCTTCGGCGCCGAGCGCGTGGCCGAGGTGCCGGCGGCGTGAGGCTCCGTCCGATCATCATCGGGATTGCCGGGCTCTGCCTTGCCGCCATGGCGGGCTGCGACAACATGGCAAACCAGCCGAAGCGCCTGCCCTATGAATTGCCCTACGGCGCGGAGGCGAACTGGCCGGCGCTGCCGCCCCCCGGGATCGTTGCCCGCGACGAGGCGTTCGGGCAGCCAAATCCACCGCCGATCACCATGGCATTGCTCGAACGCGGGCAGCAACGTTTCAATATTTATTGCTCGCCCTGCCACAGCCGGGTCGGCGACGGCAACGGGATGATCGTCCAACGCGGTTTCCCGCGCCCACCCTCCTATTTCGCCGACTATTTGGTGAAGGCGCCGAACCAGCATTTTTACGACGTGATCACCAACGGTTACGGGGCCATGTTCCCCTACGCCGCGCGGGTGGCGCCCGCCGACCGTTGGGCGATCATCGCCTATATCCGGACATTGCAGGCGAGCGAAAACGCCAGCCTCGCCGACGTGCCGCCCGACAAACGGCAATCCTTGCAATGAGCGGGGGCCGAGCCTGGAGGCGTTTGAACCTTGCCGCGCTCGCTGTCGTGCTGCTCGGGATCGTCGGCTGCGCGATCGGCGCCGCGGTCGACGCGGCCGGTTTTTTTCGCGCCTGGCTGTGCACCTATTTGCTTTGGCTCGGCCTGCCGCTCGCGGGCGTGACTCTGGTCCTGGTGCACGATCTTAGCGGCGGCAGCTGGATGGCGACCGCGCGGCCCGTGCTCGGTGCGGCGATTGTGACAATGCCCCTCGCCACCTTGGCCGGCATCCCCGCCTTTGTCGGGCTCCATGCGCTCTATAGCTGGACCCATCCGGCGCCGAACCTCGGCAACGTTTTTTATCTGAACGCCACCGGGTTCTACCTGCGCTACGCAATCTATGTCGTGCTGTGGAACCTGCTCGCCGCCTTCGCGTTGTGGGCACCGCGCGGCGAGGCGGCGCCGATCCCGCCCAGCCTGTCGTGGCTCAGCGGGGTCGGGCTCGTCTTGTTGGCGTTTTCCACCGGTTTCGCCTCGATCGATTGGATCATGTCGCTCGAGCCGGCCTTCTGGTCGTCGATCTTGTCGTATTCGGTCGGAGCCGGCTGGTTCAACACCGGGCTGGCGCTGGTGCTGCTCGTCGTCGCGGTCAGTGCCCCGGCAGTCGGTGAACGGCGCGACCACATGGCCGATCTGGCCGCCATCCTGCTCGCGACGACGATCTTCTGGGCCTATGTCGAGTTCATGCAGTTCCTGATCGTCTGGGAAGAGAACCTCAAATCCGAGATCCCCTGGTATCTGCTGCGCATCGCCGGGATCTGGAAAGCGGCACTCTATGTCTCGGTCGGGTTCGGGTTCGCCGCCCCGTTCTTCGTGCTGATCTGGCGGCCGAGCAAGCGCAGCCGCGGCGTCGTGGCGACGATCTCTTTGCTGATCGTGGTCAGCCGAGTGGCCGATAAGTGGTGGCTGGTTCTGCCGGAATTTGCCCATGCCGGGCCGTTCTGGCTCGATGCTGCGGCGATCCTGGCCTTGGGCGGGCCGATGGTGCTGCTGTTTGCCGGGGCGATGCGTTACGGCCCCCGGTTCAGCCTCGGCGGATGGCCGATGGGGAAGGCGGCCGACCATGGCTGAAACGACGAGGATACGGGAGGACAACCCCAACACCGCCTACGAGCATGAGGACTGGCCGGTCGGGATTGTCGGCCTCGTCTACCTGGGGACCTTCATCCTCTTGGTCATAGCGCCGCTGGTCCTGATGTGGGCCTATCCAAGCGCGGTATCGGATGTCGGCCGCAGGCTTCTGGTCTCGCCGCCGGCGCCGGAATTGCAG
>DATKHX010000312.1:0-15263 GCA_035510075.1 Allostellaceae bacterium | reverse complement strand
TGCGGACGAGATTCGGTTCGACCGCCCGGCGTTGCCGCGATTTCTCGACGAATTGCAGCTGCGCGGTTTGCAGGTGCGAGGCGGGTCGGCCGACCTCGTTCTGCGGCGTCACGATCGGGACGTGGCGCTCAACATCACCCGGCGTGAGGGAACAGTGCCGATCGTCGTTCAGCGGTAGGGCGATCCGAATCAAAATCCGGCGGGCAGGTCGGCCGCCGCCAAACCAAAATAGGCTTGCGGCTCGGAGGGGCGCTCGCCGAGCGCGTGCTCCTGTCGGGCAACGCAGCCTTTGGTCGCCGCGAACACACCGTTCCAATTCACCGCTTTCGGCAAGGCGCGCAGCAGGCAGCCGTCGAAAAAAGTGTAGGTGCGGTCGGCTTGGCAACCGAAAGACGGACGGTCGCGGCGCGAGGCGGTCAAGACGATGCGATTGGGCTTGGCCATCGCCCCCGACGCAAAGCCGCCGCTGTAGCAGCTCGAGACGATCACGACGGTAGGCACGGCCGCGCAGCCGCGCGACAGCGCCTGCGCCAGCTCTTCGGGGTGCAGCGCCCGCTGCGAGCGAGCCAGCCACAACCCTGCGTCATGCTCGCCATGGGAGGTCAGAAAAATAAAGCAGCGGTCGCCCGGCTGCGCCGGCAAGCCGGCGATCCTCCGCAGCAGGTTTTCCGCGGTGGCCGGCTCGACGCCGCTGCGCAATTCGGCGGCGCTGGCGCTCAGCCGATGGATGTCGGCCGCCGGAACGCCCCCCGCGCGCAGCCGCTGGGCCAATGTCCGGGTGGCATCGTCGAATACCGGCTCGGCATCGTCGCCGGCGGCTAATACCACCTGCCAGCCTTCGCCGGCCGCACGGGTGCCAGCCTCGCTGCCGCCGATCAGCGCGAGGAGCAAAAGCGGGACGACGAGTAAGCCGAGAAACCCGAGCCTTATCGCACCGACGCGCCGCGGCCGCTTTACGATTCGTGCTATGCTGCGTGCTCTCGAGGAGGTGACACGATGCCCACAGCACTCGTCGAAAGGAACTGCACTGCTTGCCGCGGCGGCATCCTGCCGCTGACCGCCGAGGCGGCCCGGGAGCTTCATGCCCAGGCGCCGGATTGGACCTTGCAAGACGAGGCGAAGCGGATCGAGCACACCTATCGCTTCCGCAATTTCCGCGAGGCGTTTGCTTTTGTCGAGCGCGCTGCGGCGCTCGCCGAGGAGGAAGGGCATCATCCCGAAATCCGCTTCGGCTGGGGGTTTGCAACCGTCTCGTTGCACACGAAAAAGATCAAAGGGCTGCACGAAAACGACTTTATCATGGCGACCAAGCTCGACCGCATCGCAGCAGGGCAGGCCCGGGCACCGTCATAAGCAATCCGGAAGCTCGGATTTCACCGGGCCCGCAGATCCGCGAAAGGCGAAATTAGGGAGGTGGATCATGCCGACATACATCATGCTCGCGAATTGGACCGATCAGGGTGCCCAAAAGGCCAAGGAGTCGCCGCGCCGGGTCGATACCGCCAAACGGGCGCTGGCCGACATGGGCGGCGAATTCAAAAGCTTTTATATGACGATGGGCGAGTACGATCTGGTCATGATTTACGAGGCGCCGGACGACGCGGTGGCGGCGCGGTTTACGCTGCTGCTCGGGATGCTCGGAACCGTGCGCACCCGAACCTTGAAAGCGTTCCCCGAGGCGGCTTACCGCGAAATCGTCGCATCGCTCGGCTAGCCGTAGGACAGCAGCCGCGCGCGATGCCGGTTGAGCCAGGCGCGCTGTCGCGCATTCCCCGGCGCCAGGCGATCGACCAGCCGCCAGAAGCGCGGCCCGTGGTTCATCTCGACAAGGTGCGCCACCTCGTGCGCCACGACATAGTCGACGACCGCCTCGGGCGCCAAGATCAGCCGCCAGCTGAACGACAAGTTGCCATTCGCCGAGCAGCTGCCCCAGCGGCTTTTGGTGTCGCGCACATTCACCCGCGCGATCTGGCACCCGATGCGCTCGGCGAGCGGCCGGGCCCGTCGCGCCAGCTCGTCCCGCGCCAGTCGCGCCAGATGATCGCGTACCCGGCGCGGCAGATGCGACGGGTCGCCGCGCACGCGGATCTCATTATCGGCGATCGACACCGGGGGCGCCGCGGGATCGAGCGACCGGCAGATCCGATGCGGCACGCCCAGCACCGGCACGACGGCACCCTCGACGAACGGCACCGGCCGCGGCAACGCATCGAGGCGTGCCGTAATCCATCCGCGCTTTTCGCGCAGAAAGCGCAGCCCGAATTCGGGCGGGACGCCACGTGGCAGGACCAGCTCGACCTGGCGACGGGCGGCGTCGATGCGCAGCCCGACGCGGCGCGCCCGCGGGCTGACGCGGATCGCGAGCGGGGCGCCGAGATCGAGCGCCACCGCCTGCCGGCCGATTTCGGCGAGCGCCGATTCGCCCTGTCGCAGCGGCCGGCCGGTGGAGATGCCGCGAAACCCCGCCATTTGCTGTGCCCGCTCCGAAACGCTCGTGCCGCGGCCCGAGACCGTCGCGCAAGCTTTTCGCTGTTGTCTCGATTCTGCAAGCGGGCTCGCGCTAACTCGCCTCTAATCCGACGTATCGATCAGGTGTAGAAACGAGCCGAACACGCTGTCGCACCGCAATCCATGATTGCCTAGATCGGCGCCGGCCGCGTCCGTGACCGACCACAGCGGTTCGCCAGCACCTTCGCGAACTATTGTCGCGTAATGGAATTCGTGGCCGCGGAAGCGGCTGCCGGCGGGGCCCAGCGGGGTTTTCCCGAGCAAGGTCGCGCAGCGATAGCCAAGGTGAAGCCGGTGCTCGGCAAAACTGGTTTTGAGCGGCAGCAGGCCGGCCATGGCGTGGCGATGGCCGTCGCCGTCCACCAGACCGTCGCCGAGGACCATGTAGCCGCCGCATTCGCCGTAGACCGGCTTCCCCTCGGCGGCGGCGCGGCGCAATCCAGCGAAAAAGGCGCCGGCGGCCGCGAGCTGCTGAGCCCACAACTCGGGATAGCCGCCGGGCAGGTACACTGCGTCAGCGCCGGGGTCGGGCGCTCCCGCAGCAAGCGGCGAGAAGAACGAAAGCTCGACGCCGTCTCGCCGCCACCCGTCGAGCAGGGTCGGATAGGCGAAGCAAAAGGCGTCGTCGCGGGCGACGGCGACGTGCTGCCCGAGGGGCGGGATGCCGGCGGCGGCGAAAGCTTCGGCAATCGTCGAGGGCCGGGCTAGCTCCAACAGCCGGTCGATGTCGACGCAAGCGCCGATCAGGTCGGCCGCGCGATCGATGACCGCCGCGGCGTTGTCGGCTTCCGGGGCCGGCACCAGCCCGAGGTGGCGCGACGGCAGAGCGAGCGGGGGGGCCGCCGGCAACGCGCCGAGGATCGCAAGGCCGGGCAGATGCCGCGCGACCGCACCGGTCAGCAACGCCCGGTGCCGCTCGCTCGCGACCCGGTTGAAGATCACCCCGGCGATCGGAACATCCGGCCGGTGGCCGGCAAAGCCGCGCAGCAACGCCGCTGCCGAGGCGCCCTGGCCCCGGGCATCGACGACCAAGACGACCGGCCAGCCGGTAATCTGCGCCAGCTCGGCGGTCGAGCCCGCCTCGCCATCGGTGCCGGTCCCGTCGAACAGCCCCATAACGCCTTCGCACAGCACCAATTCGGCCGTCGCTTCGAGGCCGGCCACGACCGCTGCCAGCGTCGCCGGCCGCATCGCCCAGACATCGAGGTTCGGGCACGGCGCGCCCGACGCGAGCGCGTGGAAGGTCGGGTCGATAAAATCGGGCCCGGCCTTGGCGGCGGCGACCCGCACCCCGCGCCGCCGCAGCTGGCGCAGCAGGCCCGCCGTCACCACGGTCTTGCCGCTGCCCGAGGCCGGGGCGGCGAGGATCAGCCCGCGCCCGGTCACGAGGCCCCGCAACAGGTGGCCGGCTAGGTCGGCAGCTTGTCGCCGTCAGGCGGGGCGGGGACCTCGAACGCATTGACCATGCCGGAGAGGAACGCGAAATAGTTCGCCGCCGCGGTCAATTCGACCAGCCATTGCACCCCGTGCCGCTCCTTCAGCCGGTCTTGCACCGCTTGCTCGGCACGGTTGGTGCGGATCAGCTGGCGCGTGTAGGCGACGATGTCGCGCTCGTCTTGCCCCAGCGAGGCGGGGTCGCCCTTGGCGCGCAACAGGTCGATCGTCGCCTCGGGCACGCCGGCGCGGCGCGCGGCGCCGACCTGCGCCGCCCAGACATACGCGGCTTCCTTCTCACGCACCGCGGCGAGGATCGCGTGCGAGCGCAGCTTCGGCTCGACGACGCTGTCCTCGCGAAAGAAAGTCACCAGCGGCAACACCCGATGCGCCAGTTCCGGGCTGTGCAGCATGATGCTGAACGGTCCGCGCACCTGGCCAAATACTTTTACGACCTCGTCGACGACGCCGTGATGCTGGCTCGGGACATCGGTTTTGCCGGAGACCGGCGTGATTCTGGGCATGGATGCTCCTCCCACAGGTTGGATTCCTGACGACCGCCTCGTCATGGCCGGGCTTGACCCGGCCATCCACGCCTCTTCTGCTCCGCAGGCGTCCGTCGTCGTCGCGTGGATGCCCGGAGCAAGTCCAGGCATGACTGTCATTGGTTAGGCGTGCTTTGCCCGGCAATCGCGGTACGCGGTTAGACACCCGGGTAGGGTTTGCCCCAATCGTCGAGATAGACGACCTCGGAGAGCGGCCCGCGCCCGACCGGGCCGAACCGCCCCATCGGGTAGCCGATCGGCAGGATGGCGTAGGAGTGATAGCCCTCGGGGATGCCCATCGCCGCATCGCACTCTTTCGCGTAGCCGGTGTGCCGGGTCGTCAGGGTCGAGCCGAGGCCGAGCGCCCGCGCCGCGAGCAGCATGTTCTGCACCGCCGGGTAGATCGACGAGCCGGCGGTACGCCCGGGATTGGCGCCACCCTCGAGGCAGGCGACGATCCACACCGGGGCTTCATGGTAGTGGTCGGTCAGGTATTCGACCGCGGCGTGCTGGCGCTTGTAGCGAGCCGGGTCCGAGCCGGGGGGCGGCGGGCTCGACGCATAGCGCGGCCCGACCGTCTCGTCGAACAGCTTTTTATAGTAGACCTGCACCGCCTTTTTCTTGGCTGGGTCCTTCAGCACCAGAAAGCGCCAGCGCTGGGTGTTGCCGCCGCTCGCCGCGGCCTGGCCGGCGGCGAGGATCTTGCGGATCAGCTCGTCGGGCACCGGGTCGGGCTTCAGCCGCCGCATCGCCCGCATCGTGTGCATGATCTCGAAGACGTCGGTTCCGCCTGGTGTCGCCTCGGGCATTCGATCCTCCATAAGCCGGCCGCCGCAAAGTCTAACGGCGATCCATGCGGCGCTACAAGGTCGACGAGCCGTCAGCGCGCGCCGAGTGCGGCGAGGCGGCGCTGGGCGTCGAGCACGTTCGCCGACTGCCCCGAGGCCGGCTTCAGGTGAAAATCGAATTGCGTCGTGTAGTAGGGCGGCTCGATCCCCAGGCGCCGCGCCTCGCCGTCCGCCGCATCGCGTTGGGTGAAATCGCAGATCAGCGTGTCCTTGACGGCAAACACCGCGTCGCTCTGGAGGTACTCGTCGGCGCTGTCGAAGATGTGCGTCGTCACCGGCTCGTAGCCATCGGCCGAGACGACGAAATGAATGTGCGCGGGGCGCCACGGGTGACGGCCGGTCGCGCGCAGCATGGCGCCCACCGGGCCGTCCGATGGGATCGGGTAATGCACCGGCCGCACCGTGCGCACCAGATAACGGCCCTCGGCGTCGGTGTGGAATTTGCCGCGCATGTGCATCTCGTGGAGGTTCGGGTCCTGCGAGTCGTAAAGCCCGCTCGTCTGCGCTTGCCACACATCGAGCAGCGCGCCCTTGATCGGCTTTCCGTCGAGGTCGAGCACCCGGCCGGAAACCAAGGTCGGCGGCCCCTTTTTGTCGAGATGGGCGATGTTGCCGCCATACGGCATCTCGGGCGCTCCCAAACGGTGGAACGGGCCGAACACGGTCGACTCGGTGGCGCCGTCGGGTTTGCGGTGGCTCAACAGGTCGACGACCATCGAAACGCCGAGCGTATCCGAGAACAGGATGAATTCCTGACGCCTGTCGTCGGACATGTGGCCGGCCTTAGTCAGGGTTTCGATCGCCCGGAACCACTCCGCTTCGGTCAAGTCGACCTCCTTGACGAACGCGTGCAGGTGGCCGATCAGGCTGACCATGATTTGCCTCAGCCGCGGGTCCGGTGTCTGCGCGAAGCGCTCTAAAACCTCCTCGGTGATGTCGCCTTCGGTCGTGCTGCGTGGTCCGGCCATGATCGACCTCCTTGTTCGCCTGCGGCGTCGGGTCGACGTAAAGTATCGTTTGCGGAGCAGCGCAACTGAAATCGGGCACACCTCTCAAGCCGGCGGCGCCGCCCGTAGGCGATTAGCGGGGCAGGAGGTCGCTCGATGGCGGTCGAGTCCCAACGGGATCGCGTTGCCCCGGATCCGGCCGGCATAAAGTCGTGCGTGTCGGCGTTTTTGCTTCGCTGCGCGGACGCCTTCTCGTTTTGCTGATGCTCGTGGCCGCGGCCGCGGTCGCGGCCGGCATTTTGATGTTCGCCCTGTTCCGGCAATCGGCGACGGCACGGGCCGGACAGGCCGAAGCCGAGATCGGCCGCGGTTGTGACGCGATCGCCGCGGCCTATCGATTTTACAGTGCCGGGTGGCGAGGGCCGTCGTCGGGCGCCGATACCGCGGCGTTGCGCCGTGACCTGACGACCGTCGCGCAGACCGCGCTGCGCGAGCGGCCGGGCGTCGAAGGCGGGGTCTGGCAAAACGGCGCGGGCTCGCTCGCTTATGCCTTCCCGACCTACCAGGGCGCCGGCCCCAAGACCGACGTGCCGCAAGCGGAGCTGGAGCGGATTCGCGCGGTCAACCGTTCGGCGCTTGCCGACGAGCGCGCGGTGGCGACCCGCTATGATGCCTCAACCCAAATCCTGCTGGTCGCGGCGTGCCCGTTGCCCGGGCCGATCCCGAACCTGACGGCGTGGACGATGACCCGCGTGCTCACCTTCGCCGGAGACAGCTATCGGCTGTTGATGGCGGGTCTCGGCATTCTGTTGGCGACGGTGCTCGCTGCCGCCGCGTTGCTCGCGCGTCTGACGACGAGGTGGCCGCGTCATATCGGGCGGATCGAAGCGATCCTGCAAGCCCACGACATCGCCGCATTGCCGATGCTCCCCATGACCGGCGAGCGCGAGCTCGACCGTATCGTCGTCGCGCTCAACGAAGCCGGCCGCCGCCTCGCCGAGGCGCGGCAACGTGCCAACCGACAGGCGCGGCAGATTGCGTCTGGAGAACGGTTGGCGGCGATCGGACGGGTGGCCGCGGGCTTGGCACATGAAATCCGCAACCCGATCGCCGCGATGCGGCTCAGAGCCGAGAATGCAATCACGCGCGGATCCGAACATAAGGACCAGGCGTTCGCCGCCATCCTCGGCCAGGTCGATCGGCTCGACGCAGTCCTTAGCCGGCTGCTCACCGTGACCGAGCGCGATCAGCCTCGCCCTGAGACAGTAGCGCTCACGCCCTTTGTCGAGGCTTGCGCTGCCGCCCACGCGGAGCTTGCCGAAGCCAAGCATGTGCGCATCCGCTGCGAGGCCGATGGCGGCGCGGCGAGCTTCGACCCGGGTCAAATGCGCGGTGCGCTCGACAACCTGATCCTCAACGCCTTGCAGGCAGCACCACGCGGCACAGATATCGTCGTCGGGGCATGCAACCATCCGGAAGCGCTGATTTTTTCGGTTCGCGACAACGGGGCAGGCCCGCCAGCTGGGATCCGCGAACATCTGTTCGAGCCCTTCGTCACCGGCCGCGCCGACGGCTCCGGGCTCGGCTTGTCAATCGTACGGGAGGTCGCCGAAGCCCACGGCGGAATCGCCCGCCTCGGTGTTTGCCAAACGGGAACCATCTTTGAAATCGTGATTCCATGGCGCTTGTCCTGATTGTCGACGACGATGCCGCGATGTGCGAAGCGCTCGACGAGACCGTGCGCGGTCTCGGCCATCGGGCGAGCGTCGCGTCTTCCGGGACGCAGGCGCTCGACATCCTCGCCAAAGCCCAGATCGGCGCCGTGTTGCTCGACCTGCGCATGCCCGGAATGGACGGCCTCGAAGTGCTGCGTCGGATTCGCGACCGCGCTGGACCGCCTCCGGTTACCGTGCTGACCGCCCACGCGACCGCCGCCAACACGATCGAGGCGATGCGCCTCGGCGCCTTCGATCATTTGACGAAGCCCGTCGGGCGCGAGCAGCTGGCTCAGGTGCTGAACGGAATGCTCGCCGCCGGTTCCCCGGCCGGCGATAGGAGCCCCGAACCTTCGCGAGAGGGGCTCGTCGGGTCGAGCGAGGCGATGCGGGCCGTGCAGAAGGCGATCGGCATGCTCGCCGACAGCAATGCGACCGTTCTGATCAGCGGAGAGACCGGGACCGGCAAAGAGCTCGTCGCCCGCGCGATCCACGACTATGGCCATCGCCGCCGCCGGCCGTTTGTCGCGGTGAACTGCGCCGCGATCCCGGCGGAGCTGATGGAGAGCGAGCTCTTCGGCCATGTCCGGGGCGCGTTTACCGGGGCGGTCTACGACCGGGCCGGCGCCTTTCGCGACGCCGACAAAGGCACATTGTTCCTCGACGAAATCGGCGACATGAGCATTACTACACAGGCAAAGCTCCTCCGCGCATTGCAAGAACGCGTCGTGACGCCGGTCGGCGGAAAGCCGGTTCCGGTCGACGTTCGCGTCGTCGCCGCGACCCACCGCGATTTGAGGCAACGGGTCCGCGAGGGAGGCTTTCGCGAGGATCTTTTCTACCGGCTACACGTCGTCCCGATCCATCTGCCGCCGCTGCGCGAGCGCATCGCGGACATCGTGCCGCTGGCCGAACATTTTCTCGCCCGGGCGAGCGGAAGGCGGCTTGCTGCCGATGCCGCCGGAGTGCTCGTTCTTCATGCTTGGCCGGGAAACGTCCGCGAGCTCAAAAACGCGATGGAGCGGGCTGGAGCGCTCGCGCGCGGCGATTTGATCGGCGCCTCGGACCTCGATTTTGTCGACCGGACGCGCACAGATGGGCGAGCGCCGGCGGAATGGCCCGAGGAAGACCTGCCGTCCGCAACCGCCCGGCTCGAAGAGATGCTGGTGCGCCGGGCTCTGGCGAGAAGCGACGGCAACCGCGCCGAGGCCGCTCGCCTCCTTGGGATCCATCGCCAGCTGCTGTACGCCAAGATCAAGCGCTATGGCCTCGACCCGTCCGAGGAGCGGACAGACAGCGTCTGCAAAACGGACGCACAGCCGCGATCCAGACGCCTTTAAAGCGCTGAAAAAGCGTCATTTTGCTGCTGGCACGTCGCTTGCGCTGAACCCTTTGAGCAACCGCTTTCGAAGGGTCTACGACATGATGTCTCGATGGAAGTCCAGCCTGTTCGCGGGCGCGGCGGTCGTCGCCCTGGTTGGCGCCGCCGCGGCGCAGAGCCCGCCGCAATCCGCGGCCGGACAAGCAGCGCCGTCCGCCACGACCCCTTCACCGGCGGCGCCGCTGCCCCCACCTCCGCCGCCGGCGGCCGCGGCCGACACGGCCCCGCTCTACAATCCCGATCAATTGCCGGCGCAGCGCGGTCAGGTCCAGCAATTTACGCTGACGCCGCGTGGCGACATCGACGGTCTGATCCTCGCCGACGGCACCGAGGTCAAAACGCCACCGCATCTGTCGACCCAGATCGCCTATTCGGTAAAGCCCGGCGACACCGTCGTCATTCACGGGCTGCACGCGGCGGCGCTGCCGTTGATCCAAGCCGCCTCGATCACCGACGAGGCGACCGCGCGCACCGTGGTCGACAACGGCCCTCCAGAGCCGGGGCGCGGGCCGGGAGGGCCGCCGCCCCGGCCCCCGCCGGCGCCCGATGCCGGTCCGGGCGCTGCGCTGCCGGGCCTGACGCAAGTGCCGGGTCGGGTGCGGATGGCGCTGCACGGCCCGCGCGGCGATGTCAACGGCGCGCTGCTCGATGACGGCACCGTGCTGCGCCTGCCGCCGCCCGAGGCTTATCGTTTCACCGACCTTCTTCAACCGGGTCAAGCCTTGGTCGCGGAGGGCAGCGAGCTGGTCAGCGCCGTCGGCAAGGTCGTCGAAGTGCGGCAGCTCGGCCCGTCGCAGACCCAGTTGAGCCTGGTCGCCGCGCCCACGGGGCCGGGCCGCCGCCGGCCGCCGCCGCTCGACCCGTACGCGCCGGCCCGGCCACCGCGGCCGTGAGCGGGGCCTACGACGCATCGGCCGGGCCGCCCGAACCGACGCCCGGCGCCGCGGCACCGTTCAGAGGGCGCTCGCTCGATGCGCTGAATTTCCTGCTCGCCGACGTGCGCGGCGCGCTCGGCCCCTATCTGAACGTTTTTCTGGTCACTCAGCAGCATTGGAGCCAGGAGTCGGTCGGATTGGTCACGACCGTGGGCGGGTTGCTCGGTCTCGGGGTCCAAACGCCGATCGGCGGGTTGATCGACGCGACGCGGTGGAAGCGGGGGCTCGTCGTAGCGGCGCTCGCGGTCCTCGCGGCCGGGGCGGCGACAATCTATGCCGCGCCGGCTTTTTGGCCGGTGATGATCGCCAACTCGCTGATGGCGGCGGTCGGCGACGTGTTCGGCCCCGCGGTCGCGGCATTGACCCTGGGCCTCTACGCGCGCAAGGCGCTGGCGCGCAGAATGGGCCGCAACTCCGCCTTCGACCACGGCGGCAACGTCGCGATCGCGGCGGCAGCGGGTGTGGTCGGCTGGGCGTTGTCCCAGCGATCCGTCTTTCTGCTGGTGCCGTTCTTTGCCGTGCTCGCCGCGCTGGCGGTGCTGTCGATCCCGGCCGACGCCATCGATCACGTCCAGGCGCGCGGCGGCGAGAAAAAGAATGACGGCGAGCCGCAGCCTTCCGGCTTCACCGTCTTGGTGACCTGCCGGCCGCTGCTGCTCTATGCCGGCTGCACGATGCTGTTCCATTTCGCCAACGCGCCGCTCTTGCCGCTCGTCGGCCAGAAATTGGCATTCGCGCATAAAGGTGTGGCGACGGCGATGATGTCGGCCTGCATCATCGCGGCACAGATGATCATGCTGCCGATCGCCCTGATGGTCGGGCGCACCGCCGACCGCTGGGGGCGCAGGCCGCTGCTGCTGATCGGGTTCGGCATCCTGCCGATCCGAGCGGTGCTCTACACCTTCTCGAACGCCAGCCCTTGGCTGGTCGGGGTGCAGTTGCTCGACGGGGTCGGCGCCGGGATCTGGGGTGCGATCACGCCCCTGGTGCTGGCCGATCTGATGCGCGGCACCGGGCGCTACAACGTGGCGCAAGGCGGGGTCGCCACCGCCCAGGGGATCGGCGCTTCGCTGAGCGGGCTCGCCGCCGGCGTGATCGTCGACCATTTCGGCTATTCGGCGGCGTTTCTGACCTCGGCTGCGGTGGCCGCGGTCGCCTTTGCGGCACTTGCCTTGGCGATGCCGGAGACCGCGCATCCCGACGACCCGGCGGCCGTGGAGGCGGTGCCGGCCGTGGTCGGCGGCTGGCCCGCCACGGACGAAGCCGGGTGAGCGGGCGCGGCCCTTGCAGCGCCGCGCGGGGGCGGCGATGGCGCCGTGCAGCATGGTGGGGCGCCGGCATCGTCGCGGCCGGGGCGGCGATCGCCGCGATCCTGTTTCTGGCGGCGCACCGGCCGGCGATCTTTGCCGAGGTGTGGCCGGGCGGGCGGCGCTTTGCAGCACTCCTCGTCTTTGGACTGACCTATGTCGTCATCGCCCTCGGCAAGCTGCCGGGGTTTTATTTGGACCGGGCAGGTGCCGCGCTGCTCGGCGCGGCCCTGATGGTCGCTCTCGGCGTGCTGCCGCTCGACCGGGCATTGCGGGCAATCGATTTCGACACGATCGCACTGCTGCTCGGCATGATGATCGTTGTCGGCAATCTGCGCCTCTCGGGCTTTTTCCGCCTCGTCACCAACCGGGTCGTGACCGGCGCCCGCCATCCGCTGGTGCTGCTCGCGGCGGTGATCCTGACCTCGGGTTTCTTTTCGGCTTTTCTGGTCAACGACACGATCTGCCTCGCACTGACGCCGCTCGTTATCGATCTCGTCATGCGATTGCGCCGCGACCCCGTCCCGTACCTGTTGGCAGTGGCAATGGCGTCCAATGTGGGCGGCGTCGCGACGATCACCGGCAACCCACAGAACATCATGATCGGGAGCTTTTCGGGGATCTCGTACGGCGCCTTTGCCGCTGCGTTGACGCCTGTGGCGGCGATCGGCCTCGTCCTGACGTTTGGGCTAATCGCATTGTTTCATCGGCCCGAGTTTCGCGCGCGCGAGCGGCTCGAAGGAGCCCCCGCGCCGGCCCATGCCTATCGGCCGCTCGCCATCAAATCCGTGGCCGTGACCCTGGCAATGATGGGTGGGTTTTTCGCCGGTCAGCCGCCGGCCAAGGTGGCGCTGGTCGCAGGTGCGGTGCTCTTGCTGACGCGCGCCGTCCGCAGCGAGAAGATCTACCGCGAGATCGACTGGCCGCTGTTGTTGATGTTCGCCGGCCTCTTTGTCGTCGTCGCCGGCTTCGAGAAGGCGCTGCTGTCGCCCGGCATTGTCGCCGAGATCGGCCGCCAGCATCTCGACCACATGCCGGTCCTGGCGTTGGCCACGGCGGTATTGTCGAACCTCCTCAGCAACGTGCCGGCTGTGCTGGTGCTGAAGCCGTTTGTCGCTGCGCTGCCTGACCCGCGGCGCGCCTGGCTCGTCGTCGCGATGGCAGCGACGTTGGCCGGCAATCTGACGATCCTCGGCTCGGTCGCCAACCTGATTGTCGTCCAGCGCGCCGCCCGGCGCGGCGTCGCCGTCGCCTTCTGGCAGTATTTCCGGGTCGGCGCGCCATTGACGGTGCTGACCATCCTCGTCGGCTTATGGTGGCTGTGAGGGTTCTCGTGGATGCCCCTCATGCTCCGCACGATTGTTTTCGATTGGCATAATTCATGGTTTGTTCTATATAGCGCCGGCTCGATATCCAAGGACGGGATTGTGTTGCAGGGCATGCGCCGGTTGCACCCGCGCGGAGCGGGGGCCCGCGGAATCGTGGTCGATGCCGAAGGCGTGATGCTCGGGCCGGACTGCGTCCTGGTTCGCCGCAGCGGGAACAGGTATCGCTGCATCGATCGCGACGAGGCAGCGGCCCTCCAAGCGCTCGTGCTCGATCCGTGTGACGATCCTGACTGGCTGTTCCAGCAGTCGTGCTCAATCGCGAAGGCGCTCACCGACCGCGAGGTCGCGCTTGCGCAAATCTTCGGGCTGCGCATCCCGGTCGGCAATCTCGATAACCGGCAGCTGACTGGGCTCGCCGCCGCAGGTCTGGTTAAGGCCAATTTCAACCCCGACGAGCCGCGCGACGACCAGGGCCGCTGGACCGATGCGGACGGAGGCGGCCTGGACGCAGACACCCGAGAGCGAGGGCAGCTCCGGCGGCGGCCCGGCGAATTCGTCGGGAGACGGCGGCAACGCGCCCGCTTCGCCATCAGTCGGGTCCGGCTCGATCGGGCCAGGTGCGTCGGATCTGCTCCTGCGACCTGCGAACGAGATCATTTTCGGACACGGCTCGCGCCATGTCGCCGACCCCGAGGCTGTTGAAGCGGCAATCAGAAATGCATTGTCGGTGGCGCCTCTGTTGCCCGGTTTCAACTCGGGTGCCGTAAATGCCGGTGGGACATGGTACATCTATCGGGCCTTTCTCCTCCCCGACGGTCGAATTCACGTCGGAACCTATTATCCTTGGTGATCGTGATGAGAGACTTGACTTACGATGAACGAAGCATCCTGGAGCGGCTTTTTGCGCAACTACCCGATGCGAAGGAAGAATTAAAAGCACAGTCAAAATCGGCAAAGGTCATCACACTCGACGAAGAGGGAAGCTTGCGATTTGTGATTGATTCATCAATTGCCCCATCGGCAGAATTTGCTGATCGAGTCCCAGTGACTGCGCTATTTGACGACGCTGACGGGGTACCTGTGTATATTCTCTTACATATTCACGAGGGTAAGTTATTTGAATTAGAAATATACAAAGCAGATGGATCGAAGATTCTTAGCACACCTGTGGCCAAAAAGTTTTACTTTTAGCGGCTGTCTCAGCGGACGATGGCGGCGTGCACTCATGCTGATCGGCGCCAGGTATGAGGGCTGCCGCAAAGAAGATTGCCGTGAGCAACGCCCGTTTGGCAGGGAGCATTTTATGAGCGAGCATCGCAACGCATTCGGGCAGCCGGTCGGCGCGCCATTGCCGGAGTGGTCGATGCGGCCGCTGCCGCCGCGCACTGCGATTGACGGGCGGTTTTGCCGGGTCGAGCCGCTCGACCCCGACCGCGATGCGGCCGAGCTGTTCGAGGCGAACAGCGAGGATCGTGAGGGCCGCAATTGGACCTACCTGCCGCACGGGCCTTATCCTTCGGTTGATCTCTACCGCGAATATCTCGATGCCGCCGCCAAGCGAGACGACCCGCTCGTCCACGCGATCGTCGATCTGGCGAGCGGGCGCGCGGCCGGGGTCGCGAGTCTGATGCGGATCGACCCGGCGGCCGGCGTCATCGAGGTCGGCGGCATCAACTACAGCCCGCGGCTGCAAAGAAAGCCGGCGGCGACCGAGGCGATGTATCTCTTGATGCGGCGGGTGTTCGACGAGCTCGGCTATCGCCGCTACGAATGGAAGTGCGATGCGCTCAATGCAGCGTCGCGGGCCGCGGCGCAACGCATAGGTTTCCGGTACGAGGGGCTGTTCCGCCAGGCGACGGTCTACAAGGGGCGCAACCGCGACACCGCCTGGTTCTCGATCATCGACGGCGAGTGGCCGTTGCTGCGGGCCGCCTTCGAGCGCTGGCTCGATCCCGCCAATTTCGACGCGGACGGCCGCCAGCGCCAAAGCCTCCAAAATATTCGGCAGGCGCTCAGCCCGGAATTCTGATTGGGCTGATCCGGCGGTTGCGGCCGGCCTCCTGTAAATATAGGAAATTTATAGGAGGAGAGGCGCCGGCGGATGAGCCGACGCTCCTTTCATCCCCGATTAGACCGCGTCGGCCACCTTTTGGCCGTTGGGGCTGCCGAGCCCGGTGCACGCATCCCATCCGGCGCTGGCGGCAAAGCTGCCGTTGTCGCCGCTGGTAATGTCGCGCAGGGCGCCTGGATTGGCGTAGAGGTGCGGGTTGATAAACCCGACCGGGTTGGCTTTGGCCGCATTGATCCGGGCGATC
>DATKHX010000311.1:0-4181 GCA_035510075.1 Allostellaceae bacterium | reverse complement strand
TCGACTCCCATTTCTTGCCGAGCCACTGCATCGCCCGGTCTTGCGCCTCGTCGCGGCTCTCGGCGCAGGAGACGTTGGTCAGGATGATCGGCGGCGGCGGGTTGTGCCCGACGCTGAGCGCGATCTCACGATAATTGACGATGTTCTCGGCGGCTTTCGGCCATTCGTTCTGCATCACGACGAGGATGCCAAAGCCGAGCTTGGCCATGATCTCAGCCGATTCCGGGCTGACCGAAGACGCGTAGAACCGCTCCTCGGGGTGCGAGATCGGCCGCGGCCGGATCGAGGTGCGCGGGATCTGATAGAATTCGCCCCGCCACTCGAATTCGGGTTCGCTGAGCGCTTTTCTAATCAGCTGAGCGGCTTCGGCAAAGCGCGGGCGGGCCTCGCCCATCGCAATGCGGAAGCCGGCATATTCGACGCTCGCCGCACCCCGGCCAAAGCCGAACAGGCAGCGCCCGCCGCACAGGATGTCGAGCAGCGCGATCTCCTCGGCGACGCGGATCGGGTCGTGCCACGGCAACACGATGACCGAGGTCCCGAACGTGATCCGCTTGGTGCGGCCGGCGAAATAGGCCAACAGCTGCAGCGGCGCGGGCGACATCGCGTAGCCGGTGAAATGATGCTCGAGCGCGAACAGCGAGTCGAAGCCGAGCGGCTCGGCGAGGTCGCCCATCGCCAAATGATCGGACACGACCGCCACGTCAGACCGGCCGGGTTCGGACAGCATGTTGAGCGCAATCCCGACTTTCATCGCTGATCTCCTCTGCGCTGGGGGTATAAGCCCTTTTGTCCCGCCCTCATCGTCGCCCCCGCGCGAAAGCGGGGGTCCAGGGCCGCCGCCGCACTAGCCCTGCTTCCCGCTTTCGCGGGAATGACGGGTAAGTTTCGAGTGTCCACCTATCTCCCGCGGGCAACATACCATGGGTGCGGCTGACCCGGGATTTTGGCGCGCAGGGTGTAGACCGAATTTCGCGCGGTGAAAAAGATCGTCTTCAGATCGGGGCCGCCAAAAGCAAGGTTGGCCGGGATCTCGGGCGTGCGGATCACGCCGAGCTTGGCGCCGTCGGGCGCGAACACCCAGGTGCCGCCGGGGCCGGTGCAATAGACATGGCCGTGCTGGTCGACCTTCATGCCATCGGGCACCCCGTCGGTCTCCTCGGACGACATATCGGCAAAGATCCGCCGCCGGATCATGTTGCCGGCATGGTCGAGCTCGATCGCATGAATATATTGAGCGTGGCGCGTGTTGGCGACATAGAGGGTGCGCTCGTCGGGTGAAAAAGCGAGCCCGTTCGGATATTCGAATTCGGCGACGAGCCGGCTGGTGCCGTCCGCATTGACGGCGTAGACCCCCGAATGCGGCAGCTCCTTGTCGGCGAGCGGCACGCGCAGACCCGGATCGGTGAACCAGATGCTGCCGTCCGACTTGCAGCACACATCGTTGGGACGGTTGATGCGCTTGCCCTCGTAGCGGTCGATCAGGACTTCGCTGTGGCTGTCGTCGGACCAGCGGGTGAGGCGGCGGTTGCCGCCCTCGCAGATTACCAGCCGGCCTTGCAGGTCGAAGGTCGTGCCGTTGCCCTCGCCGGTATTGGTGCGCACGGTTTCCGGCGTCTGGCCGAGGCGCAGCCGATAGAACATGCTGCTGCGCACATCGGCGAAATAATAGAAATCGTCGGGATGCCACAGCGGCCCCTCGGTAAAGACGAACCCGGTCGCCGGCCGTTCCGCGGTCGTCGTCTCCAGCACCGTATCGAGACCCGCCATCTCGCCCCTCCCAGTTCGGTAAATTTGGCTGGAGAAGAGGCTACTCCCTGAGGAGCGGACGTGTCCATTTTCGATGAACCAAGATTAGCGTGCGGCGGGCCGGCTATAACCATCCCATGGGCGGTGCTGGGTGAGGCTAGTAAGCGCCGATGCCTTTATTAGCTTCGATCGGTGATCGCGGGCGGCGGCCCAACGCCCGGGGACCGTGCGCGCCGCATAACCTCGCGCAGACTGCCGGGTAGTGGCGGCGGCGCGAGGGACGCACTAGATTTATCAGGCATGAAGACGGCGCCGCGCGGTTGCCGGGCCTCGCATGACCTGCCCCCGCCCTCTCCCGACGGGAGAGGGAATTTTGTTGCGATCGGAACCCTGCCCTGATGGATGTTGTCGATACCGCCAAACTCCCCGCTTCGGTGGACGCCACGCTCGCGATGCTGGGCAGCGCCGACTACATCGCCGACCGCAGCTTGGCGACCGCAGTGCATCTGGCGTTGCATTTGCGGCGGCCGCTGTTTCTCGAAGGCGAGGCCGGGGTTGGCAAGACCGAAATCGCCAAGGTGCTGGCGACGGCCTTGCGGCGCCGCCTGATCCGCCTGCAATGCTATGAAGGTCTCGACGTGGCCTCGGCCGTCTATGAGTGGGATTACGCCCGCCAGATGATCGAGATCCGCCTCGCCGAAGCGGCCGAGGAGGATCGGGGCGAGATCGAGAGCACGATCTTTTCCGACCGCTTTCTGATCAAACGCCCATTGCTTCAGGCATTGGAGCAGGACATCGCCGGGGCGCCGGTCCTGCTGATCGACGAGCTCGACCGCACCGACGAGCCGTTCGAGGCCTACCTGCTCGAGCTCCTCTCCGATTTCCAGGTGACGATTCCGGAAATCGGCACGATCCACGCGACCGAACCTCCGATCGTCATCATCACCTCGAACCGCACTCGCGAGATCCACGACGCGTTGAAGCGGCGATGTTTTTATTATTGGGTCGATTACCCGACCGCAGCGCGCGAGCTCGAAATCCTGAAGCGCAAGGCACCGGGTGCGAGCGAGCATCTGTCGCGCGAAGTCGTCGGCTTTGTGCAGAAATTGCGCACGATGGATCTGTTCAAATTGCCCGGCATCGCCGAGACGATCGACTGGGCCGAGGCGCTGATGCAATTGGACGTGCTCGAGCTGACCCCGCAGGCGATCAACGACACCCTGGGCGTGCTCCTCAAATACCAGGACGACATCGCCCGCATTCAGGGCAGCGAGGCCGCCCGGCTCCTCGACCAAATCAAGGCCGAAGCCGCGGCGGTATAAGTAATGCTCGGAAACCGCCTTCTCCTTAAGGTCATGACCGGGCTTGACCCGGTCATCCACGAAGACGCGGACGCCGCAAGACGTGGATGGCCGGAACAAGCCCGGCCATGACGACAGGCTGCGGTACGAGCGAGATGGCCTTAGCGGGTGATTCGCCAGCCGACGAGGGCGGGCGGCTCGTCGCCAATCTGATGCATTTCGCGCGCACCTTGCGCGCGGCCGGGCTGCCGGTCGGGCCGGGCAAGGTCATCGACGCCGTGCAGGCAGTGGAGGCCGTCGGCATTACCGACCGCCGCGACTTCTATTGGACGCTGCACGCGGTGTTCGTCAACCGGCCGGACCAGCGGCTGATCTTCGACCAGGCGTTTCACGTCTTCTGGCGCAACCCCGATCTATTGAAAAAGATGATGGCGCTGGTGTTGCCCGAAATGCGGGTTCCGGGTGAGGAAGACCGCGGCCCCGAAATGGCGCGCCGGCTAGCGGAAGCACTGCATCCGAACCGCGACCAGCCGGCGGGCGAGCCCGAGCAGGTTGAGACCGAGCTTGATGCGGTCATGACCTTTTCCGACCGCGAGCAGTTGCGCGCCATGGATTTCGAGAAGATGTCATTGGACGAGCTGGCTCGCGCCAAGGCGGCGATCGCGCGGCTGCGCTTGCCGGTCCAGGACGTGCCGACCCGCCGTTTCGCGCCCGACCCGCGTGGCGCACGGGCCGATCTGCGGGCAACCTTGCGCGCGGCGTTGCGGTCGGGCGGGCTGATCGAATTGAAGCGCAAAAGCCGGCGGCGCCGCCCGCCGCCGCTGGTCGTGCTGTGCGACATCTCGGGCTCGATGAGCCGCTACAGCCGCATCTTTCTGCATTTCATGCATACGGTCACCAACGACCGCGACCGGGTTTACACGTTCGTTTTCGGCACGCGGCTCACCAACATCACCCGCTATTTGCGCCATCGCGACGTGGATCTGGCGCTGGAGCGGGTCGGCGAGGCGGTCGCCGACTGGTCGGGCGGGACGCGCATCGGCCATTCGATCGCCGAGTTCAACCGGCTGTGGTCGCGCCGGCTCTTGGGCCAGGGTGCGATCGTCATGCTGATCACCGACGGCCTCGATC
>DATKHX010000310.1:0-12897 GCA_035510075.1 Allostellaceae bacterium | reverse complement strand
AGCGCGTTCAGCTCCAGCCGGTGGGGCATCAGCTCGACCCGCCCGCCTTTCGCGCGATCGTGGCGGCGCTAGATAGCGAACTTGGCCGGCCGGACCAGAGATGCGTCACGCCCCCGGTGGCCGCCGCCGGCTACCAGGCTGCGGTCGAGGAGCGCTGGATGCGCCCCGACGCGGTTGTCAGCGCCATTTTTCGAGATACGACCTTGCAGGCCTTCGAAGGCTGCCTCTATGGCCCGGCCAGTGGCTGGTGCGGGCTGCACGGCCAGCTGCTGGTGCGCATCGCCCCACTAGGGCGCGCCCCGCTGACATGCGGTCCGGGCTCCGTCGGCAGCGCTACCACGGCGCGCCGGTTCGGGGCAGGCCGCTCGTAATCGCTCGGGCCCAGATCGCCCCGCTCAGGGCGATCAGGTCGCCTAAGCGGGGAAGATGTGGTAGCGGTCGCTCGATCAGCGGCGCGGGACTGTTGCTGAGCTCGACAACGGAGGAAGGCGATGGCTGACTTGCGGGACAAGGTCGTGCTGGTGACCGGGGCGGGGGCCGGGATCGGGCGCGCGACGGCGCTGGCCATGGCGGAGGCGGGAGCAGCAGTCGCGGCCGCCGACATCGACCTCGCCGCGGCGCGGCGCACGGCGGTGGAGAACAACCGGCGCGCGATCGCCATCGAGGCCGATTGCGGCGATGTCGCCAGCATCGAGGCGATGATCGCCCGCACCGTCGCCGAGCTCGGCCGGCTCGACGTCATCGTCAACAATGCCGGCGTCACCCGTTACGCCGAGATCATGGACTTGACCGAGGCCGATTGGGACCGCATCCACCGGGTCAACGCCAAAGGCGTGTTCTTTTGCCTGCAACGCGCAGCTCGCGAGATGATCGGGCAAAATCAATCCGGCGGTGGCGGTGGGCGCATCATCAACATCGCCTCGATCTCGGGCCGCGGCTATGCTGGCGCTTCGAACGCCGCCTACGCGGCGAGCAAGGGTGCGGTCATCGCGCTGACCAAGACCGCGGCACAGCAGCTTGGCCGGCACGACATCAACGTCAACGCGATCTGCCCCGGTGTCACGCGCACCGAATTGGGCGCCCGCAACGCCGTGGCGCGCGCCGCTGAGCGCGGCATCACCGTCGCCGAGCTGCAGGCCGAGCAGGAGGCGCATATCCCGATCCGCCGCGCCAATCTGCCCGAGGACATTGCCGCGATGGCGGTGTTCCTCGCCTCGGCGGCAGCGCGCAACATCACCGGCCAGTCCTACAACGTCGACGGTGGCCTGGTGACGAGCTGATCCGGCGCATGCTGAGTTTTTCGCGATATGCCCGCCTCCCCCTCGACGATCGGAACGGGCATCCGCGATCGGCGCGCCAGCGCGGACTGCCCCAGCTGCTGGCGGCGCGCTTGCCGTTTTTTTATGGCTGGGTGGTGCTGGCCTGCCTGTGCTGCGCCGGGTTCGCGCGCCAGGGCGGGGCCACCGCCACCTTTTCGGTCTTTGTCGAGCCGCTGACCCGCGAGTTCGGCTGGTCGCGCACCGCGATCTCGGGGGCGGCCTCGTTGGGCGGGGTGCTGGCGGCGCTGCTGTCGCCGCTGATCGGCCCGTTGCTCGACCGGCACGGCTCGCGCGCGGCATTGTGCCTTGCGGTGCTCGGCACCGGGATCGCGGCGTTGCTATTGTCGCTGACCCAATCCCTGATGCTGTTTTACCTGCTGTTCTGCATCGCGCGGCTGAATTGGGCGAGCCCGTTCGAGCTCGGCATCTACAGCGCCTTGAACAACTGGTTCGTAGCGCGCCGGCCATTGGCGAATTCGATCGCCACCGTCGCACAGATGGCGGGGCTGGTGGCGATGCCGCTGATCGCCCAGCTGGCGATGCGCGGGCACGGTTGGCGCGCCGGCTGGATCGCGATCGGCGTGACCGTGCTCGCGGTCGGCTTTGTGCCGGTCTGGCTGCTGATGGTCCGCCGGCCCGAGGATCTCGGGCTGCTGCCCGACCGCGCGGCAGCACCCGCTGCTGCCGCGACGCGCGCCAACTCGCCGGTAGAGCATATTGAGACGACCTTTTCGCGCCGGCAGGCGGTCCGCACATCGGCCTTTTGGTTGCTGCTCGGCTACACCGTCCTCGTCTATCCGGTGCAGGCGGGGGTCAGCCTGCACCAGGCCGCCAATCTGATCGAGCACGGCATCGCGCCAACGATGGCGGCATCGATCGTCAGTCTGTTCTCGCTGATGTCGGGTGTCGCCAGCGCCATGTGCGGGCTGATGCCGCGCGCATTGCCGATCCGCTATCCGATGGCGCTCGGCGGCGTCTTCCTGACGATCGGCTGCATGGCGATGATAGGCATCGCCTCGACTCTGCAGGGCGCCGTCGCGGCGGCCCTGTTCGGGCTCGGCATCGGCGCCATGCTGACCCTCCTGCCAATCGCTTGGGCCGATTATTTCGGCCGCGCGAATTATGGTGCCATCCGTGGGCTGGCATTGTCGGCGCAGGTACTGGCGCAAGCCGCCGGCCCGCTCTTGTCCGGCGCATTGCACGACTGGACCGGCGGCTATAGGGACTCGCTCGAATGCTTCGCCGCGCTGTCCTTCCTCAGCATCCTCGCGGCGTTGGCGGCGCGCCGGCCGCGCATCGCACCTGCTTGACGGCGGCGGTCAGGCTCGCCGCGCCGCGCCCACCTTGTCGAGCAGTTCCGCCAACACTTCGTAGGGCTGGGCGCCGACGACCCCATAACGTCCCGCGACAAAGGTCGGGACGCCGGTGACGCCGTAGGCGTGCGACTTCGCCCAATCGGCATCGACCGCATCCTTGAACCGGCGCTCGGCAAGCACCGCCCGCGCCTCGTCCGCCGGGAGCCCGACAGCCTGCCCGAGCTCGACCAGGATGTCGGGGTCGCCGATATTGCGCGCCTCGACAAAATAGGCGCGATAGAGGGCATCGTGGATCGCTTCGCCGCCCGGCTGGGTGTCGGCCCATTTGCCCAGTTCCTGGGCCAGCCGGCTGTTGTAGGTGTGGGTCCGCCGGCCGTAAGGCAGCCCCTCGGCATCCATCAGCGCTTTCATGCGGGCATACATCGCCTCCGGATCGACATCGCGCCCAGCGTAGAGCTGCGCCATCGAGCGCCCCTCGGATGGGGTCTCGGGATGCAGCGGAAAATGAACCAACCTTGTCTCGACCTCGAACGCCTGCTTTAGCTTTTCAATACGCACGGTACTGAGGTAGCACCAGGGTCAGACGTAGTCGGTAAAGATCTCCAGCGTCACTGGCGTCGGCATCGGCAGCCCTCCTCGCATGCGACTCATCGCCCGTATGTTAGGCCGCTCAGAGGGGCGGGGAAAGGCGAGATACGTGTTTGGGGAGCGAGCAGCGCTTTTCGGCTTCGGATGCTAAAATGCGCTCCGCACCATTCGGAGGGAAGCGCATGCCGACGGCGGTTGAGGACAAGGACGCCATTCGCGAATTGATGGCGGAGTATTGCTTTTGCCTCGATGACGGGCGCTACGACGACATGGCGGCGCTATTCACCGAAGGGGGCACCTGGGACACGGCGTTCGGCAAGGCGACGGGTCGTGCGGCGATCGCCAAGCTCGCGGGCGACATCCGTGCTCGGGCCGGGGCCAACCGGCCGCGGGCGGCGCATCTGGTGACAAATGTGGTGATCGCGCTCGACGGCGCCCGCGCCCAGGTGCGCTCCAACTGGATGGTCATGCAAAACAGCCCCGAAGGACCGAAAATCGGCTCGGGCGGCGCCTATGCCGACGAAATCGTGCAACAGAACGGCCGCTGGCTCTTCCACTACCGCAAGATCGACCGCTTTATCGCGGGCTGACCGGAGGTCATTCGGCAGCTGTCGGCGGCCGGCGCGGCACCAGCAAATTGGCGACAAAGATCTGCACCGGCTCGTCGCGCTGGTTGAAGGTGGTCGTCCGCACTCTGACGAGCCCTTGCTCCGGGCGGGATTTCGACGGCCGCACCTCGAGCACCTCGCTTTCGACGCGCAACTCGTCGCCGGGGCGCACCGGGCGCGGCCAGCGCAGCTCGTCGAACCCGGCACCGATAATCCCGCCGGCGGGTCTGAACTCGCTTTCGACCAGGAGCCGCATCGTCAGCGCCGCCGTATGCCAGCCGCTCGCCGCCAGCCCGCGGAAGATCGTGCCCTGTGCCGCTCCCTCATCGAGATGGAAGGGCTGTGGGTCAAACTCCGCGGCAAAGCTCTTGATGCGCTCGCCCTCGATCCGCATCCGACCGGAGCCGAAAACCTGTCCAACCACAAAATCTTCGAGGAATTGTCGGGGCATCATTCGGATCCCGTCGCTCGTAGCGACGCGCGCCGGGCCTCGCGGCTGCCTGAGCGAACCCGCCGCCGCCTGCCGACCGCAGCCGCGCTGATCAGACAGCGCCGCGCCGAGCGCAAAATATAGGATGTCGACCTGCCGCTCCAGCGCAGTGCCAGCAAGCGGCCTCGGCGGGGCAATCACAGATCCCAGAACAGCCCGACCGTCTGGAGACAGCACGCGCCGGTAGCCTGGGCTCGGTATGGCGCTCTATTTCGCCTCCTCCCGGGGGCAGCGGCCCCCTGCCATGGGCGTTTATCGCGAATTTCGCCTGCCGCCTCACGGGGACGACCGGACCGCGCGCAGCCCGGCAAGTACCGCCACAGCCGGCAACAGCGAAAACACCAGGAAAAGCCAGAATACGCCCCGCATCACGCCTTCGGGGCCGAGCGCGGGATCGGCAAAGCCGGCGAGATTTGCGACTATTCCGGCGAAGGCGGCGGCAAAGGCCTGCGCAATCAAACTCAAGGTCGAAATGAACGATCCCGCGAGGTCGCGCTCCGCTTCCTTTGCGGAGGCGATCATCAGGCTGCCGAGATGCGCCCAGGCGAGCCCGACCCCGGCCCCGACCGGAACCAACGCCGCCGCCACCAACCCCAGCGAGCCGGTGTTCAGCGCCCATGCGGTCAGAATCAAGCCCGACGCCTCCAGGGCCGGCCCGCAAATGACGAAGCGTCGAGCGCTCGCGCGTCCGGCCGAGGCCCCGGCGAACGCGGCGAGGGTCCAGGACACCGCAACGGCCGCGCTCAGATATCCGCCGACGATCGGAGCGTGGCCGCCGACTTTCGTGACCACATACGGTACATAGAAGGCGGCGGTGGTGCTCCCCGCCATCAGCGCCATCGCCAGCGAGACCGCTCCCAGGGTGTTGCGGGGATCGAACGCTCCCGTCGGCAGCAGCCGCGAGCCTCCGGGACCAGGCTCCACGGCCGCATCGAGGCGCAGCATCATCGCCAGCAGCACGATGCCGGCCATCAGCCCGCCGCCGGCCAGCGCCCGGCCCGACGTTCCGCCGACAGCCATGGCCATAACCGCGACGCCGAGAAGCGCCAAGCGCAGAAAGCCGATCCGTGCGGCGGTCTCGCCGCGGATCGGAGAGCTATCGCGACCTGTGAGTTTGGTCCGCTCGGCAAGCGCCGCCACCGCCACGGCGATCGGAACGTCGATCCAAAATGCCCAGCGCCACAGGCCCCATCCGGCGAGGACACCGCCGAGGAGGGGTCCGCTGAGGGCGCCGGCGCTCCAAACGCCGGACACCATCGTGATTGCGTGCGTGTGCAGCGTCGCCGGAAAGACCCGCCGGATCGTGGTATAGGCGAGGGCTGTCAGCAACCCGCCGCCCAACCCTTGAAGGAGCCGGCCGGCGAGAAACATGCCGATATCGGGTGAGGTCGCGCACACAGCGCTTCCGCCGGCAAAGAGCAGCAGGCTGATCCGGTAAGCACCACGAAGGCCGCGGGAAATCGCCAACGGCGCGGCAAACGCCGCACCCGATATCGCGCCGAGAAAGGCGACCGTGACGGTCCAGGCAAAAAAGCGAAGGCCGCCGATTTCAGCCACCGCCGACGGCAGCACCGTGGCGACAACCCGCAGCGAGAGCGCGTGCATCAAGACGCCGCTGGTAAGCACCAGGAGCGGGCCGGCGTTGCCTTTGCCGAAGAGGGCGGCCCAACCCTCGGGCATATCGCAACCGGTGGCAATACCGACGAAATCGGGCCCACCGCCGGGCTCGTACGAGGCCATGGCTGAAGCCTTCGCTGCATTTACTGCGGTAATGCTGGGCTTCCGGCGATTGGTCGGCTAATGGTCATTGCTCACGACAGTATGAGCACGGATCATATGAGGCGCAGATGGCGAGCCCCTATCGATCGCTTCCCCCGCTCGGGACACTACGTTCCTTCGAGGCCGTGGCACGGCACCTCTCGTTTACCCGCGCGGCGGATGAGCTCGCTCTTACCCAGAGTGCTGTCAGCCACCAGATACGGGCGCTCGAGGAGCACATCGGCGCGCGGCTTTTTCAGCGGCGACATCGCGCGATCGAGCTGGCGGCGGACGGGCAAACCTTGCTCGAAGGCGTACGGGCCGGGCTGGACAGCGTGCTCTTCGCGAGCGAACGAGTGCGCAGCCGACGGCGGGTCGGCGTCCTCACCGTAGCCGCACCCGGGGCATTCGCGGTCTGGTGGCTGGTGCCGCGCCTCGGCAGGTTTGCAGCACTTCATCCCGAAATCGAGGTTCGGATCGCCGCGATCGACGGGCGCGAGCCCGATCTCCGGCGCGACGGCATCGACGTCGCCGTGGTAAAGCGCGCGGTGAAGGCCGACGGCAATGCCGACGCGATGCCGTTGCTGCACGAATTGGTTTTTCCGGTATGCGCACCGTCGCTGCTCGGTCGAGCGCGGTCGCTGGGTAGTCCGAGCGACCTCCTGCCACACACGCTAATCGAATGCGAGGAGGCCGAAACCGAGGACATGGAATTTGCCTGGTCGACATGGCTCGGCAGATTTGGGCTTCAAGCTGCCCCGCCATCGCGCCGCCTCAGGTTCAGCCATTTTGGACTGGCTCTGTCGGCGACGGTGGACGGGCTCGGCATCGCCCTGGGTCGATCGCCAATGGTCGACGCAGAGCTGGCCGCCGGGAGGCTCGTACGACCCTTCGCCGAGCATGTGGTCGCCAAGGCGTCGAACGTGTTCGCGCTCGCCTGGCGCGACACCGGCGCTGCTCTTCAAGACCAGCGCATCGCGGCCTTTCGCGATTTCGCATTGGACGAGGCGTGCGGGTGCGAACTTGCCGCCGGCCCGTGCGGGATGCCGGCCTCCGAGCGGGATACGCAAGCTCGGGCCGGTTGGATGGCCAATCGGGCAGCGCGGCGCCTGATCGTCGAGAACCGGCTATAGAATGTTGCTGCCGAGCGCTCGGGCGCGCGGACGGGTTTCGGCGATCAGGCGGTCGAGCGCGGCATTCATCGCGACTTCGATTTCAGGCCGGCCGTCGATCCGGCTCAACAGCAACGCCGCGGCTTCGATTGTCGACAACGCTTCGCGGCGCGGCTCGCGGCGCACCCGGTTGTAATGCGACGGCTGCTGCGGATCGAGCACCAGCCGGCGCAGCTTCAGCAGCCAAGGGTTGCGCCACCACAAGGCCTTCGCTTCGCCCCAGCTGCCGTCGAGCAGAACCGCACCTTCGAGATCGCGTAGTGCTGCCCGCTGGTCCACTTCCGGCTCGCCGTGGCGGTCGAGAGCGACGAGATCGCGCTCTCGCCCGAACGCCCGCGGGCGTGCCGAGCCGAGGTAAAGCACCGCCCAGCGCCGCGGATCGGCGGGCCGGCCGAGCGCCTGGCCAAGATTCGCCCAGGACAAGCCGACCGCCAGCGCCGCCCGCCGTAGCATCGCGAGTGTCAATGCCGCGGTCGCGAGCGCCTCCTTCTTCTCCCGCGGATGCTGCAGGATCAGCACAAAAAGCCGATTATCGATCGGATCGCTGTCGTCCATACTGCGGCCCGCCTACCGTTTTCAATCCGCCAACCCATAGAATCTGGGACCGTTCGAGGCCGTTGCACGTTAGCATAGTCCGGCGCCCGACGTGGCGATGGGCTTCTCAATGGGGCACGACTCTCGTGCGGTGCTCGGCGGAGCACATTATCGAGGTTCCAATGCATCAGCGCATCCGCAAGGCGGTTTTCCCGGTGGCCGGGCTAGGCACCCGGTTTCTGCCGGCGACCAAGGCGATGCCGAAGGAGATGTTGCCGGTCGTCGACAAGCCGCTGATCCATTATGCGGTCGAGGAGGCCAAGGCCGCCGGCATCGAGCAATTCTTTTTTGTCACCAGCCGCGCCAAGAGCGCCATCGACGACCATTTCGACCGCGCCTTCGAGCTCGAGGCGACGTTGCGCGAGCGCGGCAAGTACGACCTTGTCCAGGAGCTCGAATCGCGCCTGCCCGAACCTGGCCAAATTGCCTACACCCGCCAACAGACGCCGCTCGGTCTCGGGCATGCGGTATGGTGCGCGCGCGGTTTGGTGGGCGAGGAGCCGTTTGCCGTGCTGCTGGCCGACGATCTGATGGTCTGCGACACGCCCTGCTTGACGCAAATGGTCGAGGCCTACGAAGAGGTCGGCGGAAATATCGTGGCAATCATCGACGTGCCGCGAGAACACACCCAGCGATATGGGGTGCTCGATGTCGTATCCGACGACGGCAGATTGGTGCGCGCGCAAGGGGTCGTCGAAAAGCCCGAGCCGGCGGCGGCTCCCTCGACATCGACAATTATCGGCCGCTATATCATTCAGCCGGAGGTTTTCAACCATCTCGCTGGCGCCGAGGCCGGCAGCGGCGGCGAAATTCAATTGACCGATGCGCTCGCCCGGCTGATCGAGGACGGCCAATCGTTTCACGGGCTGCGGTTTTCCGGCCGCCGCTACGATTGCGGCGACAAGCTCGGCTTTCTCGAGGCGACAATCGCGCTGGGACTGGCCCACCCCGAGCTCGGCGCGGGCCTTAGGCAAATCTTACGCACGTATCTTTGACCAATCTTTTTTGAGCCGGGGCACCGATGCCGCACCGTTTCGACCCGACGATCCTGCGCGAATACGACATTCGCGGCATCGTCGGCCGATCGTTGTCGACCGCCGATGCGTGGGCCATCGGCCGCGCCTATGCCCGGACGCTCGCAGCAGCCGGGGGTCGCCGCGCCGCCGTCGGTTATGACGGCAGGCTGACCTCGCCCGACCTCGAAGGAGCGCTGGTCGACGGGCTTGCCAGCGAAGGTGTGGATGTCGTGCGGATCGGCCGCGGGCCGACGCCGATGCTGTACTACGCGGCCGCCACGCTCGGGGTCGACGGCGGTGTCATGGTCACCGGCTCGCACAATCCGCCCGAATACAACGGCTTCAAATTCGTCCTCGGCGGCAAGGCATTTTACGGGGCGGCGATTCGCGCCCTCGCCGACATCGCGCTCACGCTGGGTGCAGCGCAAAGCACGCGCGGCCGGGTCGAGGTACGGGAGATCCGCGACGCCTATGTCGAGCGGGTGGCGCGCGACTACGACGGATCGCGCGCGCTTACCGTCGCCTGGGACCCGGGAAACGGCGCCACCGGGGATGTCGTGCAGCAGCTGACCGCCCGGCTACCGGGCCGGCATATTTTGCTGAACGCCGAAATCGACGGCAACTTCCCAGCGCACCATCCCGATCCAACCGTGCCGGCGAACCTGGTGCAATTGCAGCAGGCGGTGGCCCGCGAGCACTGCGATCTAGGAATTGCCTTCGACGGCGATGGCGACCGCATCGGGGTCGTCGACGCGCAGGGCGAGATCTGGTGGGGCGATCAGCTGATGATCGTCCTGGCGCGCGACGTGCTGACCCGCCATCCCGGCGCGCCGATCCTCGCCGACGTCAAGGCGAGCCAGATCCTGTTCGACGAGATCGCCAAAGCGGGCGGGCGGCCGGTCATGACCGCGACCGGGCATTCCCCGATCAAGGCGAAGCTCGCCGAGACCGGAGCGCCGCTCGCCGGCGAGATGAGCGGGCACATTTTTTATGCCGACGGCTATTACGGCTTTGACGACGCGGTCTATGTCGCGGTTCGGTTGCTCGGCATCCTCGGCCGAATCCCGCAAAATCTGGTGGAGTTGAGGCGCGGGCTGCCGACGGTCCTCAACACCCCGGAGCTGCGCTTCCCATGCGCCGAGGAGCGCAAATTCGCGGTTGTCGGCGAGGTCGCCGAGCGACTGCGCCACGCTGCCGCCGAGGTCAGCGACATCGACGGGGTGCGCGTGCGGACCGCCGACGGCTGGTGGCTGCTGCGCGCTTCCAACACTCAAGACGTGCTGGTGGCGCGCGCCGAATCGACAACGGATGACGGCCTCGCCCGGCTCAAGGCCGAGCTCGCCAGCCAACTTGCCGAATCGGGTGTGGCACTTCCGGACAGTTGAGGGCCGGATCGGGCATCGATCCGGCCAGCCCCGTTATTTGCGTGCTACTCAAAAGCGGATGGCGACCTTTGGCGAGGTCGGCGAAATCACCGAGCATTCGAGCTTTTTCTTGTGAAGCTGGGCGCACGCGCTTTGCGCTTCCCGCGGCGTGAAATTCAGCAGCCGCGCGCGGTAAACGCGCTCCTTGGATGCTTTGCCCGGCTCGACGATCTGCATCGGCTTGCCCTTGGCCAAGGACAGGTTTGCCGCATCCCGAGCCGCCTTCTCTGCGGCCGCCGGGGCGTGAAACGCGCCCAACTGGATGCCCCAGCGCTCGGCGGCAACCCCCGGCCGCGCCTCGTTCGGCAATGTCGCCGCCTCGGCCTTGCCGACCGGCGACAGATGTGCCGCGAGCCGCGCCGCCGCCTTGCTGAAGATGCCGGGCTTGGCATGGGCCGGCGCCGGCGGCGCCGGTGCATCGACCGCAGCGACGACCGCGCTCGGCGGCGCGGTCAGCACGACCGTAGCGGGCGCCGGGTTGGGCGGTGCGCGTCGCGCCACCATCGTCGCCGGGGCGACACCGAGCGAGGCAAACCCCTGGTCGAGCAATGCGCCCATCTCGCGATCGCGCGAGCCACCCGAGATGCCGCCTAGAACGACCCCGATCAACCGATGCCCGTCGCGTACCGCGGAAGTCGCCAGGTTGAAGCCCGAAGCGCGGATATACCCGGTCTTGATTCCGTCGGCGCCGGGATACCAGTCGAGCAGATGGTCGTGGCCGACAATGAGCCTACCCTGAAAAACAAACTCGCGGGTCGCGAAATAGCGGTATTCGCGCGGAAAGTCGTGGTAGAGCGCCAGCGCCAGCTGGGCGGTGTCGCGCGCGGTCGTGTGCTGCATCGGGTCCGGAAGACCCGAGGCATTGTGGTAAAACGTGTTCCGCATCCCGAGTTGCTGGGCCTTGCGGTTCATCACGTCGGCGAAGGCAGGCTCGCTGCTCGCGATCCCCTCCGACAGAACCGCCGCGGCGTCGTTTGCCGATTTGGTGACGATGCCGAGGATCAGATCTTGCACCGCGACCGATTCGCCCGGCCGCAGGCCGAGCTTGGTCGGCGACTTGCTCGCGGCTTCGATGCTGACCGGGAGGTACTGATCGAGCCGCAGCCGGCCCATGTTCAGCGCCTCGAAGGTCAAATACAAGGTCATCATCTTGGTCAGCGAGGCCGGGTAGGTGATCGCGTCGGCGTTCGCTTCGCTCAACACGCGCCCCGTATCGGCATCGAGGACTATCGATTCGCCGACCGGCGCCGGCGCAAACCCGACGATACCAAGCCGAAGGTGGTGCCGCACATGCTGCGCTGCCCGGGCTCCACTCCAGCCCGAGCCGACGGCCACGACCGCCATCGAAACGATGGCAACGACGATTTTCGACGAACGGGAACCGCCCCCGCGGGTCCCGCCGCGCTGCTGCTTCACGACTTTCACTGCAACCCCCAATTCCCCCCAAGCTGCGCGAAATCAGCGACTACGCGCAACCATCGCAGACGACAGTAGGAAAAGCCAGCGCAACTGTCCACTTCTCGCGAATGACGTTTGACGAATTCTTTATCGGCATCCGATTGGTTTCGCCGACAAGGGTCGCGTCCGCGAGCAACACAGGCGCACCGGCGACCTGTGTTTTCCAGCTGCCGCCAACATTTGTGCAATGCACAATTTTCGTTGCGGCACTGCGCAGATTGAGGCTACACAGTGGTCGTGCATCGCAACAGGCGCGATGTTGTCGGGTAGCGAGGACCACAGATGGACAGCAGAGGTAGGCGAACCCCGCGCATGGCGGGGCCGATAGAAGCTCCGGCACCTCGAGCGGGCGCCGAGGTCCCGGACCCGGTCACGGCTGACCGACCGGTGGAAGAGTTGCCTGCGCCGCCGCACTTGATTGAGCAGCGCATTTCGCCGCCCGAGCCGGCGTTGGCCGCGCTGACCGCACCACCCGCCTTGCCCGCACCCGCCCCGCTGCCCTCTGCCGCCGCTGCGGGCGATATTCTTGACGTCATCACCGAATCGCGCACGGCGCTTGCGCGCGGGGTCGAGTCATTGAGCGAGGAGTTCGCCAGTTTCACGCGGCGCAATATCGACACGACGGCGCGTTCCGCGGTTCAGATGCTCGTGGCAAAGACCTGGGCTGACGCGCTCGCAGTCAACACCAGCTTTGCCCGGACCAGCTTCGACCATTGGCTCGACAGCACAGCCAAAGTCTCCGAGCTCGGCGTCAAGCTCGCCGTCGAGTCGTCAAAGCTGTTCGTCACCAGATTAGGGAAAGCCTGGAGCGGGGCCCGGCCCGGCTGGTGATAGTTCCGCGCGGCCGGCCTCGGCCGCAAAGACCGGATTCGCGCCGGCGCGGGACCGGGGAGCGGCGCCGGGTGCAGGGACCACGCCGCTCACCTTCTTCGAAGACGATCCGAAACCATCGGCAACGGAGGCGACGCCGGCCGGCGGCCCCTTGGTCATTCGACCGGGACGCGCATCGCGATCGCGCCGAGGCTGTCGCCGCGCGCTTTCGCATGGCCGCCGGCGAGGCCGAGGCAGACAAGCCCGATCAGCAGCACCACCGCACCCTGGAACAGCGGCTGGAAGATCAGTGCGGTGTGCGGGACGATCGCGATCGAGGCGAT
>DATKHX010000309.1:0-11670 GCA_035510075.1 Allostellaceae bacterium | reverse complement strand
GTTCAAGACAAGAATTTCGGGCCGCTCGTCGAAACCCACATGACGCGCTGCATCCATTGCACGCGCTGCATCCGGTTTCTGACCGAGATCGCCGGGGTCGAGGAGCTGGGCGCCACCAGCCGCGGCGAAAACATGGAAATCACCACCTATGTCGAGCGCGCGCTCGGCTCGGAATTGTCGGCCAACATCATCGATTTGTGCCCGGTCGGCGCGCTGACCTCGAAGCCTTACGCCTTTACCGCGCGGCCGTGGGAATTGGCCAAGACCGAGTCGGTCGACGTGCTCGACGCGGTCGGCAGCAATATCCGGGTCGATGCGCGCGACACGCAGGTTCTGCGCGTGCTGCCGCGGGTGAATGAAGCGATCAACGAGGAGTGGATCTCGGACAAGACCCGCTATGCGATCGACGGCTTGCGCCGGCGGCGGCTCGACCGGCCCTATGCTGGCCGCCGTGGCATGCGTGCCGAAACCGATTGGCGCGAGGCGCTCGATACCGTCGCGGATCGGCTGAAATCCGTTCCGGGTGAGCGCATCGCCGCGATCGCCGGCGATTTGTGCGATGTCGAAGCGATGTTCGCGCTGAAGGAGCTGTTGGCCGGGCTCGGCGCCACCAGCCTGGATTGCCGCCAGGATGGGGCGAAGCTCGATCCGCATTGCCGCGCCGGCTATCTGTTCAACACGACGATCGCCGGTATCGAAGAGGCCGACGCCTGCCTGTTGATCGGCACCAACCCGCGTTGGGAGGCGCCGCTCGTCAACGCGCGGCTGCGCAAGCGTCATTTGCAGGGTGGCTTCAGCATCGCCGCGATCGGGCCGGCCCTCGATTTGAGCTTTCCGGTGGAGATGCTGGGCGATGGCGGCGAGACCTTGCAGGCGGTTGCCGCCGGCAAGCATCCGTGGTCCGAGCGGCTGCGCGCCGCCAAAAAGCCGATGCTGGTTCTCGGGCAAGGTGCGCTGGCCCGGCCGGACGGCGCCCAGGTGCTGGCCTTGGCGCGGGCGATCGCGGGCGGCCATGGGTTGGTGCGCGAAGGCTGGAACGGGTTCAACGTCCTCCACCGCGCCGCGGCGCGGGTCGGCGGGCTCGATCTGGGCTTTGTGCCGGGGCCGGGCGGTCGTGATGTCACCGGCATCCTCGAAGGATGCCGAACGGGCCAGATCGAGGTGCTGTACCTGCTCGGCGCCGACGAGATCGACACGAGCGATCTCGGACCGGCCTTTGTTGTGTATCAGGGCCACCATGGTGACCGCGGCGCCGCGCGCGCCGACGTGATCCTGCCGGGTGCGGCCTATACCGAAAAGGACGGGATCTACGTCAATTCCGAAGGGCGCGTTCAGCTCGGCCGGCGCGCGGTGTTTCCGCCGGGTGACGCGCGCGAGGATTGGAAGATCCTGCGCGCCCTGTCCGGCGCCATCGGCGGGCCGCTCGCCTTTGATACGCTGCCCGAGCTGCGCCGGCGTTTGCGCGACGCTCATCCGATCTTCGCCGAGGCCGACCAGGTGACGCCGGCGGCTTGGGGCGAGTTCGGCCAGCCGGGCCCGGTCGATCCGGCCCCGTTCGCCTATCCGATCGCCGATTTTTATCGCACCGACCCGATCAGCCGGGCGAGTGCCACGATGGCCGAGTGCAGCGACGTCTTTCTCGCCCATCACGGCGAGTTGCCGGCGCGGACGGGAACCTATGGCTAGTTTCTGGAGTGGCTATGCCGGCTTGACCGTGATCACCATCGGCGAGGTGCTGGCCGTCGTCGTGCCGTTGCTGATCGCGGTCGCTTATCTGACCTATTTCGAGCGCAAGGTGCTGGCCTTTTCGCAATTGCGCAAAGGCCCCAACGTCGTCGGCCCGTTCGGGCTGTGGCAGCCCTTTGCGGACGGGCTCAAGCTCCTGATCAAGGAGACGATCGTGCCGAGCGGCGCTAACCGCGTCGTGTTCATCGTCGCCCCGATTGTGACTTTTACGTTGAGCCTCGTCGCCTGGGCGGTGATCCCGTTCGATGTCGGGGTGGTCATCTCCAACATCAATGTCGGCATCCTCTATCTGTTCGCGATCAGCTCACTCGGCGTCTACGGCATCATCCTCGCCGGCTGGGCCTCGAATTCGCGCTATGCCTTTTTGGGTGCGTTGCGCTCGGCGGCGCAGATGGTGTCGTACGAGGTCGCGATCGGCTTTGTCCTCGTGACCGTGTTGCTGTGCGTCGGTTCGCTGAACCTCAGCGACATCGTCCAGGCGCAACGCCATATCTGGTTCGCGGTCCCTCTGCTGCCGATGTTCGTGATCTTTTTTATTTCCGGCTTGGCTGAAACCAATCGCGCCCCGTTCGATCTGGTCGAAGGCGAGACCGAGCTGGTCGCCGGCTACTTTGTCGAATATTCGGCGATGGCGTTTGCGCTGTTCTATCTCGGCGAATACGCCAATATGATCCTGATCAGCGCAATGACGAGCGTCTTGTTCCTCGGCGGCTGGCTCGCGCCGTTCGGGGTGCCGCCGTTCACCTGGATCCCCGGGACGATCTGGTTCCTGCTGAAGATCGCGTTGGTGCTGTTCTGTTTTCTTTGGGTGCGCGCCACCTTCCCGCGCTTCCGCTATGACCAGTTGATGCGGCTCGGCTGGAAGGTGTTTCTGCCGTTTTCGCTGTTCTGGCTCGTGCTGACCGCGGGCGTCTTGATCGCCACCGGATGGCTGCCGACGCGCTGAATGGCCGAACGAGGCGGAGGAATCGAAGGATGGCATTGACGGCGCGCGGGCTGCTGCTGAGCGAGTTGCTCTCGGGGATGGCGCTGACCTTCCGATACATGTTCAAACGCGCGGTCACGGTCAACTACCCCTACGAGAAGGGGCCGCTGAGCAGCCGCTTTCGCGGCGAGCATGCGCTACGCCGCTATCCCAACGGCGAGGAGCGTTGCATTGCGTGCAAGTTGTGCGAGGCGATCTGTCCGGCGCTCGCGATCACGATCGAGGCCGAGCCGCGCGAGGACGGCAGCCGGCGCACGACGCGCTACGACATCGACATGACGAAATGCATCTATTGCGGCTACTGCCAGGAGGCTTGCCCGGTCGATGCGATTGTCGAGGGGCCGAACCTCGAATTCGCTACCGAAACCCGCGAAGAGCTGTTTTACGACAAGCAGAAACTGCTCGACAACGGCGACCGCTGGGAGGCCGAGATCGCAAAGAACCTCGCCCTCGACGCCCCGTATCGATGATGCGGATGTCATTACCCGCCGGGCAAACCCTCACCCGCCTCGCGGCACTCGGCACCCTCTCCCGAATTGCGGGAGAGGGGGGGCCCGGCCCATCTGGCTGGGTGGGTGAGGGACTGGGCGAGGCGGGTGAGGGGCTCCGATGATCCTCCAGGCAGTCCTGTTCTACATCTTCGCCGTCTCGGCCGTGGGCGCCGGGGTGATGGTCGTGGCGGCCCGCAATCCCGTCCATTCGGTGCTGTTTCTGATCCTCGCGTTTTTCAATGCGGCGGCTCTGTTCATCCTGATCGGCGCCGAGTTCCTGGCGATGATCCTCGTCATCGTCTACGTCGGCGCGGTCGCGGTATTGTTCCTTTTTGTCGTGATGATGCTCGACATCGACTTCGTGCAGTTGCGCAGCGGCTTTGTCCGCTATCTGCCAATCGGCGCGCTCGTCGGGCTGATATTGTTGGCCGAGCTGGTGCTGGTGTCGGTCAGCTGGGCGGTGACACCCGCGGGGACCGTCCTCGGGGCGGTCGCACCTGCCGGCGCCGCTGCCGTCAGCAATACGCGGGCGTTGGGCGACATACTCTATACTCGCTACTTGTTCGCCTTTCAGGGGGCGGGGCTGATCCTGCTGGTGGCGATGATCGGCGCGATCGTGTTGACCTTGCGCCATCGCGCCGACGTACGCCGGCAATCGATCGCGGCCCAACTCGCCCGCACCCGCGCGCAATCGGTCGAAATCGTCAAAGTGCCGGTCGGCGAGGGTGTGTGATGGCGATCGGGCTTTCCCATTATCTGACCGTGGCAGCGATCCTGTTCACCCTCGGGATCTTCGGGATATTCCTGAACCGCAAGAACGTCATCATCATCCTGATGTCGATCGAGCTGATGCTGCTTGCGGTCAACGTCAACCTCGTGGCCTTCTCGGTGTTCCGCAACGACATGATCGGGCAGGCTTTTGCCATGTTCGTGCTGACCGTTGCGGCGGCCGAGGCGGCGATCGGGCTGGCGATCCTCGTCGTCTATTTCCGCAATCGCGGCACAATCCGGGTCGAAGACATCAACATGATGAACGGCTGAGAGGCGGGATGGGGGATAATCCGCGCGTGTTCGCCTCCCCGCATCGTCTTGCCCGGACTTGGTCCGGGCATCCACGTCTTCGAGCCGGTCCCGGTCGATCGGAAGCAGGCCGTGGATGGCCGGATCAAGCCCGGCCAACGCGATATCGGATTGCCAGCCAAGGCGGATGCGCTCCGATCCGGTCTGTCGCTGATTGACGGAAGGATTAAACTTGCCGCTCGCCGTCGTGTTTCTTCCGCTTGCCGCCGCGATCGTCGCCGGCTTTTTCGGCCGCGCGATTGGCGACCGCGGCTCGCAGATCGTCACCTGCGGCGCACTCTTGCTGTCGGCGGCGCTCGGCATCCTGGTGTTTCGCGACATCCTTACGGCACCCGAGCCGCAGATCATTCCGCTCTTCAGGTGGATCGTCGCCGGCGGGGTCGACGTCAACTGGTCGATCCGCCTGGACCCGTTGAGCGGCGTGATGATCCTCGTCGTCACCGTCGTCTCGTCGATGGTCCATGTGTATTCCATCGGCTACATGGCGGAGGACAAGTCGATCCCCCGTTTCATGGCCTTTATGAGCCTGTTCACCTTCTTTATGCTGGCGCTGGTCACCGCCGACAACTTTGTGCAGCTGTTTTTCGGCTGGGAGGGCGTTGGCCTGATGTCGTATCTGCTGGTCGGCTTTTGGTACGACCGGCCCTCGGCTAATGCCGCGGCGATCAAGGCCTTCCTCGTCAACCGAGTCGGCGATTTCGGCTTTTCGCTCGGCATCTTCGCCGTCTTCGTGATTTTCGGCACGCTCGATTTCGGCACGGTGTTCGGCAAAGCGCCGAGCATGGTCGGCACGACCATGGATTTCCTCGGCTGGCGGGTCGACTCGCTGACCCTCGCCTCGATCCTGCTGTTCATCGGGGCGATGGGGAAATCGGCGCAGATCCCGTTGCACACCTGGCTGCCCGACGCGATGGAGGGGCCGACCCCGGTTTCCGCCCTGATCCACGCCGCGACCATGGTGACGGCGGGTGTGTTCATGGTGGCGCGGCTGTCGCCACTGTTCGAATACGCGCCGACCGCACTCGTCGTCGTCGGCGTCATCGGCGGCACTACCTGCATCTTTGCCGCGAGCATCGGCATGGCGCAAAACGACATCAAGAAAGTGGTCGCCTATTCGACCTGCAGCCAGCTGGGGTACATGTTCGCCGCCGCCGCTGTCTCGGCTTATGCGGCAGGCATCTTCCACCTCTTCACCCATGCCTTCTTCAAGGGGCTGTTGTTCCTGTGCTGCGGCTCGGTGATCCACGCCATGGGGGGGGAGCAGGACATGCGCCGGATGGGCGGGTTGTGGCGAAAGACCCCATGGACCTATGTAACGATGTGGATCGGCGCGCTCTCGTTGAGCGGCATCCCCCCGTTCTCCGGTTATTGGTCGAAGGACACGATCATCGACGCGGACTGGGCCTCCGGTTCGGCGGTCGGCCGCTATGCCTGGTGCCTCGGAACCGTCGCGGCGTTCATGACCGCCTTCTACATCTCGCGGGTCATGTTCATGACCTTTCACGGCGAGCCGCGGGCCGGCGAGGAAACGATGCACCATGCGCATGAGAGCCCATGGGTGATGCGGATCCCGCTGATCGTGCTGGCGATCGGCGCCGCCTTTTTCGGCTGGCTCGGCTACGACTATTTTGTCGGCAGCGACCGCGCCGGCTTCTGGAGAAGTGCCATTCTGGTGCTTCCCGGCCACGACGCGCTGGCAAAAGCCGAGCAGATCCCAGCGGCAATCGCCTACCTGCCATTGATCTTCGGTCTCGCCGGCATCGCCACCGCCTATGTCTTCTACATCGTCGACCCGCGGATCCCGGTGCGCCTGGCGCAGCAATTCCGGCTGCTCTATCTGTTCCTGCTCAACAAATGGTATTTCGACGAGCTCTACGACCGGCTGTTCGTCCGACCGGCGTTCGCGCTCGGCGACGGGTTGTGGAAGGGCGGCGATGGTTTGTTGATCGACGGGCTGGGGCCGAACGGGATCGCCGCCATGACCCGCGATTTGGCGCGGCAGGCGAGCCGCCTGCAGACCGGTTATCTCTACCATTATGCGTTCGTGATGCTGATCGGGGTTGCGGCCTTCGTCACCTGGTATTTGCTGCCCCATTGAGCGAGAGGCAATTGTCGTGAGCCATTGGCCGCTGCTCTCGCTCGTCACGTTTGTGCCGCTGGTTGGCGCGTTCTTTATCATGGTCGCGCGCGGCGACCAGGCGGTGATCGCGCGCAATGCGCGCTTTATCGCGCTGTGGACGTCGGTGATCGTCTTGGCGCTATCGATCGTGCTGTGGGTCGACTTCGACCCGAACACCGCTTCCTTCCAATTCGTCGAGCGCGCGAATTGGATCACTCTCGGCGGGGTCACGATCACCTATCACATGGGGATCGACGGCATCTCGCTGTTCTTCATCCTGCTCTCGACCCTGTTGACCGTCCTCTCGATCGTCTCCAGCTGGGTAGTTATCAAGGTGCAGGTCAGGGAGTACATGATCGCCTTTCTTGTTCTCGAAACCTTGATGGTCGGTATTTTCTGCGCGCTCGATTTTATCCTGTTCTATGTCTTTTTCGAAGGTGTCTTGATTCCGATGTTCCTAATCATCGGGATGTGGGGCGGTGAAAACCGCATCTATTCGGCCTTCAAATTTTTTCTGTACACGTTGCTCGGCTCGGTGCTGATGCTGCTGGCGATCCTGGCGATCTATCTGCGGACCGGGTCGACTGATATCGAGTATGTGCTGAACCACGCCAATCTGTTCTCCGCCGGTCTGCAGAAATGGTTGTGGCTGGCGTTTTTTGCTTCGTTTGCGATCAAGGTCCCGATGTGGCCGGTTCATACCTGGCTGCCCGACGCTCACGTCGAGGCGCCAACGGCGGGCTCGGTTATTCTCGCCGGCATTCTGTTGAAGCTCGGCGGCTACGGGTTCGTCCGCTTCTCGTTGCCGATGTTCCCGCTTGCCTCGCATTATTTCACACCGCTAATTTTCGTCTTGAGCGCGGTCGCGGTGATCTACACCTCGTTGGTCGCACTCGCCCAGATCGACATGAAAAAGCTGATCGCTTATTCGTCGATCGCCCATATGGGCTTTGTGACGATGGGTACGTTTGCGGTGACGCAGGAGGCGGTGCAGGGCGCCATCTTCCAGATGCTGAGCCACGGGCTCGTTTCGGGCGCCTTGTTTTTGTGCGTCGGCGTCCTCTACGACCGATTGCACACCCACGAGATCGCGCGGTTCGGCGGCCTTGTCGAGCGCATGCCGGCATACGCGTTTGTCTTCATGGTCTTCACCTTGGCGGCGGTCGGACTGCCCGGCACCAGCGGCTTTGTCGGCGAGTTCTTGATCCTGCTCGGCACCTTCCGGGTCAGCACGCTCGAATGCTTCCTCGTCGCGACGGCGCTGTTTCTTGGGCCGATGTACATGCTCTATCTCTATCGCCGGGTGATCTTCGGCACCCTGACCCGCGCCGATCTCCGCGACATCCTCGATTTGAGCCCGCGCGAGAAAGCGATCTTCGCCCCGCTGTTGCTCCTGGTGCTGTGGATGGGGATCTATCCGACTTCGTTCTTGCGGCCGATCCAGGTCTCGGTCAACCACATCGTCGAGCAGGTGCACGCCGCGACCGATGCCGCCGGCTTGCGCCGCGCGAGCCTTCCTTAGGCGTTGCCGATGGCTCGTTTCGGTTGGTCCGACATGTCGCCGGCGGCGCCGGAGATGGTGCTCGCCGGCTTGGCGATGGTGCTGCTGGTCTATGGCGCATTCCGCGGCGAGCGCTCGAGCCGGGAGGTCTCGTGGCTCGCGATCGCGGCGTTGATCCTGGTTCTGGTCGTGGCCCAACTCGGCGGCGG
Organism: Allostellaceae bacterium; assembly: GCA_035510075.1. Classification (GTDB taxonomy): domain Bacteria; phylum Pseudomonadota; class Alphaproteobacteria; order ATCC43930; family CGMCC-115725; genus AP-15. The sequence continues at coordinate 3,539 of DATKHX010000309.1, read as the reverse complement.
CGGCCGGCGCGTCGGCTTTTACGGCATGTTCCTGACCGACGCTTTCGCGCTGTTCATGAAGTCGCTGGTGCTGGTCGGCTCGGCCGTCGCGATCCTGATCGGGCGGCACTACAACGAGGAAGAGAAGATCGCGCGCTTCGAATTCCCGGTTCTCGTCATGCTGTCGACGACCGGGATGATGGTGATGATCTCGGCTAACGATCTGATCACCCTTTACGTGGGACTCGAACTGCAGAATTTGGCGCTCTATGTAACCGCGAGCTTCAATCGCGACTCTTCGCGGTCGAGCGAGGCCGGGCTCAAATATTTCGTTCTTGGCGGATTGTCGTCGGGGATGCTGCTCTACGGCCTGTCGTTTGTCTACGGCTTTGCCGGCACCACCGCGTTTGCCGATCTCGCCCATCTTTTTGCCGGAAATGCGCCGGTTTCGCCAGGCGTGATCGTCGGGCTCGCTTTTGTCATTGCCGGCTTGGCGTTTAAGATTTCGGCAGTGCCGTTCCACATGTGGACGCCCGATGTTTATGAAGGCGCCCCGACCCCGGTCACTGCATTTTTCGCGGTCGCGCCAAAGCTCGCAGCTTTCGCATTGTTCGTCCGCGTCATGATCGAGCCGTTTGGCCCGCTGATCGGTGAGTGGCGGCAAATCATCGTCTTTATCTCTGTCGCCTCGATGATCCTCGGCGCGATCGCCGCGGTTGCGCAACGCAACATCAAGCGCCTGATGGCCTACAGTTCGATCGGGCATGTCGGCTATGCGCTGATCGGCCTGGCTGCCGGGACCGCCGCCGGGATTCGCGGCGTTCTGGTCTATCTCGCGATCTACCTGGTCATGAACGTCGGCGCCTGGGCGGTCATTCTGTGCATGCGGCGGCAGGGTCGGGCGCTCGAGGAAATCGCGGATCTCTCGGGGCTGTCGCGCACCCATCCGGCCTTGGCGCTCGTCTTGGCGATCTTCATGTTCTCCCTCGCCGGGTTGCCGCCGACCGCCGGCTTTTTCGGCAAGCTCTACATCTTCCTCGCGGCGATCGACGCCAAGCTGACAGGTCTTGCGGTGATCGGCGTCGTCACCAGCGTCGTCGGCGCGTTTTATTACTTTCGGATCGTCAAGGTCATGTATTTCGACGAGCCGGTGGCTGCCTTTGATCGCCCGTTCGCCGGCGAGCTGAAGGGCGTGCTGGTCGTGACGGCTGTGGTCATCATGTTCTTCTTTTTGCTGCCCGGCCCGGTCATCGGCAGCGCCGAAGTCGCGGCCGCCTCGCTGTTCTTGCGCTGAGCATGCCGCCGCCGCTTCTCCCCGCGACATATCGGCTGGTTTCGCGCGAGACGGTCGGCAGCACCAATGACGAGGCCAAGCGCCTCGCCCGCCAAGGTGCAGCCGAAGGAACCGTGGTCTGGGCATTAGAGCAGACCGCCGGGCGCGGGCGCCGGGGCCGGTTGTGGTCGTCGCCACGCGGAAATTTGTATGCATCGCTGATCCTGCGGCCGGCCTGTCTGCCCGACCGCGCCGCGCAGCTCGGCTTTGTCGCGGCGCTGGCGGTGGGGGAGGCGCTTTCGGAGCTGGTTCCCGGCCTCGGCGGGCTCGCCTGCAAATGGCCGAACGACGTGCTCGCCGGCGGGCGCAAGATCGCCGGCATCCTGCTCGAATCCGAGATGGGAGATAACGACAGCGTCGCCTTCCTGGTTGTTGGCGTCGGCGTCAACCTCGTCTCGGCCCCGCCCGATGCCGAATTCCGGGCGACCTCCGTAGTCGGGGAGGGTTGTCCGCCGCCCACGCCCGAAGCGGCGCTCGAAGCTTTCGCCCGGCATTTCGATGCCTGGGTGTGGCGATGGCGGGCGGAGGGATTTGGCCCGGTGCGCGACGCCTGGCGCGCCTGCGCCGTCGCCTTCGGGGAGCAAGTGCGAGTGCGGCTCGACACCGCGACCTTGCACGGAAAATTCATCGACATAGATCAGCAGGGGATATTGCTGCTGGAGACCGAGGGCGGGCTGCAGCGCATTTCGGCCGGCGACGTGTTCCCGGCACGCTAGCGGGGCCGCATGCTGCTCGCCATCGATTCCGGAAACACCAATGTCGTCTTCGCGGTCTACGACCACGACCAATTGCGCGCCTCGTGGCGGGCGGCGACAAACCCCAAGCGAACCGCCGATGAATACGCGGTGTGGCTGACCCAGCTGATGGCGTTGGCCGAGCTCGCCCGCGACGATATCGATGCGACGATCATCGCGAACGTCGTGCCGGAGGCGGCGTTCAACTTGATCGGGCTTTGCCGACGCTATTTCAACAGCGAGCCGCTCGTCGTCGGCCGGCCGAACTGCACCCTCGGCATCGGCATCGATGTCGACATGCCGCCACAGAATGTGGGCGCCGACCGGATTTGCAACGCGGTCGCGGCGCAAGACCGCTATCAGGCGCCGCTAATGGTCGTTGATTTCGGCACCTCGACCAATTTCGACATTGTCGACAAGGCCGGAAATTACTGCGGCGGAGTTCTCGCGCCGGGGCCGAATCTGGCGGTGCTGGCCTTGGAGATGGCGGCGGCGCAATTGCCGCGGGTCTCGATCGAGCGCCCGCCGACGGTGGTCGGCCGCAGCACCGTCCCGGCGATGCAATCGGGCGTGTTTTGGGGCTATATCGGGCTGGTCGAAGGGCTGGTGCGACGTATTCGCGAGGAGCGCGGCGAGGCGATGGGGGTGGTCGCGACGGGCGGCCTAGCGCCGCTTTTTGCAAAGGAGACCGCTGTCATCGACAAGGTCGATCCCGATCTGACGTTGTGGGGGCTTCACCTGATTTATAGAAGAAATAGCAATAAATGAGCGATTTCTCCTTCCGATCCCCGGCCCGCTCAGGCGGCGAAGACCCGAACGCGCTGTTCTTCCTGGCGCTGGGCGGCGCCAACGAGATCGGGATGAACCTCAACCTCTACGGCACCGCCGGCCAGTGGCTGATCGTCGATTGCGGTGTCACCTTTGGCGACGATTCGCAGCCGGGTCTGGATGTGGTGATGCCCGATCCCGCCTTTATCGCCGAGCGCCGCGACCAATTGCTCGGCATCGTTGCGACGCACGCCCACGAAGATCACATCGGCGCCATTCCCTATTTGTGGTCGCAGCTGCGCTGTCCGGTTTGGGCGACGCCGTTCACCGCCTCGGTGTTGCGGGCCAAATTGGTCGAAGTCGGCCTCGCCGACAGGGTTCGCATCAATATCGTGCCGATGTCCGGCCGGTTCGCGATCGGGCCGTTCGACCTCGAGCTGGTGACCTTGACCCATTCGATCCCCGAGCCCAACGCCGTTGTGCTGCGCACCGCCGCCGGCACGGTGCTGCATACCGGCGATTGGAAGCTCGACCCCGACCCGTTGATCGGCGTGCCTGCCGACGAGGATGCGCTGCGCCGCCTCGGCGACGAGGGCGTGGTGGCGATGATTTGTGATTCGACCAACGCGCTGCGGCCCGGCACCTCGGGGTCGGAGGCGGATCTGCGCCGGTCGCTGACTGATCTCGTCGGGCATTACGACGCGCGCGTCGCGGTTGCCTGCTTT
>DATKHX010000308.1:0-3660 GCA_035510075.1 Allostellaceae bacterium | reverse complement strand
ATCTTCCAGCGCATGCCTTGGAAGTCGCCGATCGGGCGGCCGAACGCCTTGCGCTCCTTGACGTATTTGACCGCTTCTTCGAGCGCCCCCTCGGCGAGGCCCAGCGAGATCGAGGGGTTGAGGCAGCGCTGGGTGTTGAACGCCGACAGCAATTTGCGAAACCCGTCCTCGAGCACGAGGTTCTCGGGCGGCAGTTCGCAATCCTCAAAGCGGATCTCGTGTAGGTTCTCGCCGCCCATCGTGTGATAGGTGCCGGTGACCGAAAACCCCGGCGTGCCCTTTTCGACAAGGACGCAGCCGATGCCCTCGCGCCCCGCCTTTTTGTCGACGCGGGTGAAGACGACAAACATGCCGGCCTCCTCGGCGCGGCTGATCAAGGTCTTGACCCCGTTCAGCTTCAGCCGGTTGCCGACCCGGTCGACATTGGTCCGGTAGTTCGCGACGTCGGTGCCGGCGTCGGGCTCGGTCATGCAGATCGCGAGCAGGCAGTCGCCGGCAACCACCGCCGGCAGGATGCGCTCCTTGATCGGCTCGGGCGCATAGGCGGCGATGATCCGGGTCTGCACCCCGACCTCGCCCAGGACGGCCATCGCCGTCACGTAGCAGACCTTGGCGATTTCTTCGAGCACCAGTGCGGTGTCGAAGACCGGCAGCCCGAGCCCGCCATATTCCTCGGGCACCGCCATGCCGAGCACCCCCAATTCGGCGAGCTGGCGCATGTTGTCCCACGGAAAGGCGCCGTTCATGTAGCCCTGCGCACGGTCGCGGAACTCGCCCTGCGCCAGCTCGCGCACGGTCTGGACAAATTGGCGCTGCTCGTCGGATAGGGTTGTGAACACGGCGATTCTCCTGTCGCTCACGGTGCCGGGCTGGTTGCATCGATAGTGATGTGGCGGGGCATTGCCGCGATCCACGTCAGCCACCGGCCGACCCCGGGAAATTGCCCCAAATCGAACCCCCCATCCGCGGCCCGGTGCGTGTAGGCGTAAAGCGAGATGTCGGCGACCGAGAACGCATTGCCGACTAGCCAATCGGCGGTGGCGAGACGGCATTCCATTACCGCAAGCGCCCGATTGCCGGCCGCCAGCAGTTGCGCCATCCGTTCCGCGGTCGCTTCGGCGCGCCGGGTCGGGTAAGTGCTCAGCGCCGAGCGCACCGCGATCGCCGGCTCGTGATTGTACTGCTCGAAGAACAGCCACTCGTAGACCCTCGCCCGCTCGTACGCATCGGCCGGAACGAGATCCGTCGCTTCGCCGAAATAGAGCAGTATCGCATTCGACTCGGCGAGAAACCTGCCGTCGTCGAGCTCGACCGTCGGCACCTTGCCGATCGGGTTCTTGGCGAGGAATTCGGGCCGTCGCGTCGAGCCGTCGAGCGACGACACCGCTTCGGTTCGGAATGGCCGGCCGAGATGTGTCAGCACCAGCCGGACCTTGTAGCAATTCCCCGAATCGTGCTGCTGGTAGAGGGTGATCATGGCGCTTTTCCGTGATTGTTTCCAAGGCCGCGGCCGGCTCAGATCAACCCCAGGTCGCGCAGGCTGGTGTGACGGTTGCGTCCGATGATGACATGATCGTGCAAGACGACGCCCAGCGGGGCGGCGGCTTTCTTGATGTCTTGGGTGACGGCGATGTCGGCCTTGGAGGGCGTCGGGTCGCCCGAGGGGTGGTTGTGCACCAGGATCAGCGACGAGGCGCCGAGCTCGAGCGCGCGCTTGACGACCTCGCGCGGATAGACCGGCGTGTGATCGACCGTGCCGCGCTGCTGGCGCTCGTGTTTGATCAGCACGTTCTTGCGGTCGAGGAACAGGATGTGGAACTCCTCGACCTGGCCGTGGGCGATCTGGGCGCTGCAATAGTCGATCAGCTTGTCCCAGGAGTTGACGACCGGCCGCTCCTGCAATTCGGCGCGCATCAGCCGCAGCGCCGCCTCGCGCACCGATTTGATCGCGGCAATGCCGGCAAGCCCGAGCCCAGCCTCGAACAACGCGTCGGGGCTGGCGCTCATTACCGCGGCAAAGCCGCCGAAATGTTCGAGCAATTCCTTGGCCAACGGCTTCACGTCGCCGCGCGGATTGCTGACGAACAGGATGACTTCAAGCAATTCATAATCAGGCAAGTTCTCCGACCCGGCATCGACCAGGCGTTGCCGCAGCCTTTCGCGATGGCCGAAGTAGTGCGGCGCGTCGTTCGCCGCTTCGGCGAGCTGTTTTGGTTTGCGGCGGCGCGTCGTGATCATCGGCCGTTACCCGGCTCGCGGCGGGCGCGCAACCGCGCCAGTGCGGCGCCGGCCATTTGCGCCGGCTCGTCGGTGTCGAACGCGCTGACGAAAGCGTCGATGCCGCGCGCGATCGCCGCCTCGGCCGGCAGCTCCTCCCAGTCGAGGATCAGAGACTTCTGCAGTCGTATCGCACGCGGGCCGGCGGCGAGGATCGGCCGCGCCAGGCGCTCGACCGCCTCGTCGACACCAGCGCCCGGCGCCACGATATCGACAAGCCCCCAGGCGCGAGCCTCGGCCGCGTAGATCGTCTCGCCGGTTAGCAACAGCCGGCGGGCGCGGCCCTGGCCGATCAGCCGAGGCAACAGCGCCGCCTCGACGACCGAGGGTATGCCGATCGCGACCTCCGGCATGCCGAAGAGGGAATTCTCGCTGGCGACACGCAGATCGCAGGCGGCGACGAGTTCGAGGCCGGCGCCCAGCGCATAGCCCTCGATCCGGGCGATGACCGGCACCGGCAGATGCCGAAATGCGGCGCAGCAGCGGTGGACCAAGGTGATGAAATCACGGGCGCTCGCATGATCGAGGGCCGCGATCTCCCCGATATTGGCGCCGCCGACAAAGGCGCGCCCCCCGGCGCCGGAGAGGGTCGCGAGCCGCAATTCGGGGTCGGCGGCGACCTCGGCCATCTTCGCGACGATCTCCTCCATCAGCGCCCGGTTGAGGCTGTTGAGCTTGGCCGCGTTGTCGATCGTCAACCGCGCGACGCGGCCGCCCTCGGGCCGCTCTTCGTATTCGACCAGAAAACGGTTCGCGGCCATGCTCAGCGCGCCGGTCGGTTCGCTGGCAGGTTTGATTGCCCGCGGTTCAGCCCGGCGCAGGCGAGCTGCAGGCATTTGTGCATGACCGTGCCGGCGAGATAGGCGGTCATCCCCGCGCTGTCATGCGGCGGGCTGACCGTGTTGACGTCGAACGCGACGAAATCGAGGTTGGCGAGCCCGTCGAGAATCGCGAGCCCCTCCTTGGCGGAAAGCCCGCCCCAACTCGGCGTGCACACGCCCGGCGCCACCGACGGGTCGAACACGTCCATATCGAAGCAAAGATAGACCGGACGCCTGGCGAGCCGCCTGGTGACGTGCGCCACGACCGCCGGTATGCCGAGACTGTCGAGCTCGACACCGGGGATCAGCTCGTAGCCCCAATTGCGCGTGTATTCGAACAAGCTGGGCATTGCCACCGCACCGCGGGCGCCGAGATGGATCGAGTTTTTAGGATCGACCACACCCTCTTCGGCCGCACGGGTAAAGGTCGTGGCGTTGGTGAACTTGCTCTTGCCGTCATCGGGGTAGGTGTCGGTATGCGCGTCGATGTGCAGCACGACGAGATCGGGGTGACGGCGATGCACTGCGCGCAGTTGCGGCAGGGTCACCGCGCCGTCGCCGC
>DATKHX010000307.1:0-6630 GCA_035510075.1 Allostellaceae bacterium | reverse complement strand
CTGCACCGGCAGGCGATCGAGAACGGCTGGCTCGACACGTCCCACGCCGAATTGATCGACGAACGCGGGGTGCAGATTGCCCCGTTACATTATCCGCATCTGTCGCATACCGAGATTTTCGAGTCGCTCGAAACCTTCTACAAACGCTTTTACTTTCGCCGCCAAAAGATCGCCTCGCTTGTTGCCGAGATGATCAAGAGCCCGCAAATGATGCGCCGGCGGTTGCGCGAGGGCGTCGAATTCTTCCAGTTCCTGCGCAGCCGGGAAATGGCCGGCTGAAGCGACCGACGCACCCACATCTCAGGCACGTCCCGGCTGACGCGCTGACGCGCCGCCCCGCTGGGGTGCCCGTGCCACCGCGGGGACGCGGGCAGCGCCCGCAACCCTCGCCAGTTCGCGAGTTCCAAACCGCTCTCGTCGGTAATTCGCCGTGAAGCGCCTGATCGTCTGCGCCGACGATTTCGGGCTCGACCCGGCGGTCAACGCCGCGGTCGAAGAGGGGCATCGTCACGGCATTTTGTCGACTGCCAGCCTGATGGTCGGCGCGCCGGCGGCGGCGGATGCGGTGGCGCGGGCGCGCCGGCTGCCCGGCTTGCATGTCGGGCTGCATCTTGTGCTGGTGGACGGGTGTCCGATGTCGCCCCGGGCCGCGGTCACGGGGCTGGTCGGAGCCGACGGCTTGTTCGATCGAAACATGGCGCGCGCCGGCATCCGGTTTTTCTGCTTGCCGCAAATCAGGCGGCAGCTGATGCGAGAAATCCGCGCCCAGTTCGAGGCGTTTCACGCGACTGGCCTCGATCTCGACCACGTCAACGCGCATAAGCACTTCCATCTTCACCCGACGGTCGCGGGTCTCATCCTCAAGATCGGCCGCGATTACGGCATGAGGGCGGTGCGGGTTCCGGGCGAGCCAATGATGGCGCTGCGCGCTGCCTTCCCGCAGGAACGCCCGCCGTTGCCGCTGTACCGCCCTTGGGTCGAGCGGCTGCGGCGGCGGCTGCGCCGCGCCGGGCTGGCGGTCAACGACCAGCTCTTCGGCCTCGCCTGGAGCGGCAACATGGTCGAGGAGCGGGTCTTGCGGCTGCTGCCGCATCTGCCCGACGGCGTCAGCGAACTCTATTTCCACCCGGCGAGCGCACGCAGCCCGGCGCTCGCCGCGGCAATGCCCGGATACCGCCACACCGACGAGCTGGCGACGCTCACCAGTACCGCGGTCAAGGCTCGGATAGCGATACTTGATATCGGTTTTGCCACCTATAGCGGGCTCTCGGGTTAACCAATCGCGCCAGGGCAGGGGCGGCCAGCTTTACGACTTGTAAAACTTTCTCGGACGCAATGAGCAGGCGCCTGCGGCAATTCGGGTGTCGTTAGGAAAAGATTGAGCCTTCGGAGGCCGCGATAACGTGAAAATATTTATTCTCGCCCAGGGAAAAGGGCACTGTTGATCTCTACCGCAGCGGCCCTTCCATTGGGACGGGAAAAAGGCGCTTGGTATGGACTAATGCCGCGAAATTTCCGATCCAGGGACATAAAGCGGTCATGCTTTCCGTTAATGCTGCATAGAACAGAGGAGATGGAGGGACATATGGACGGGCGCTTCGATTGCTGCCAATACCGGCCCAGCCTCGACGACCTGCTCGCCGACGAGGTCATGGAGCGCGTGTTGCGCAGCGCCGGTCTCGACCAGCACGAGCTGCGCGAAATGATGATGGAAACCGCACGCCGCATCGAGGATCGCGACCGGCGCGACCTGACCGGCGACGCCGACGAGGACGAATAGTCAGGCCGCGAGCAGCGGGAATTCGAGCCGCACGCATAAGCCGGGCCGATTATCGAGGAGGGCCACGGTGCCGTGGTGGCGATGCGCGACCGCGCGAACGAGGCTGAGCCCGAGCCCGTTTCCCGGCGTGCTGCGGCTTGGCTCGAGCCGCACAAAGCGGTTGAAGACGACCTCGCGATCTGGTTCGGGAATGCCTGGCCCGCGATCGGCCACCTCCAGCGCCGCACGCTCTTCGCTGCGGAACACCCGGACGGCCAATTCACCCCCGTCAGCATACTTCGCCGCATTGTCGAGGAGGTTGGCGAGCGCCTGAGACAATAGATGCCGGTCGCCGCGGATTTGGACACCAGGCTCGATCGCCAAGCTGAGCGTAAACCCTTTCTCTTCGGCGACCGGCTCGTAGAATTCGGCGGCCGATCGCGCCACCTCGCCGAGGTCGAGAGCCTCGGTTCGATCCAGACCAGCGCCCGCTTCGGCCTCGGCGATCCGCAGCAGCGCATTGAAGGTCGCGAGCATGCGGTCGGCCTCGTCGATTGCGGCCCGGATCGCCTCGCTCTGGGCACCGGCATCGGCCGGCCCGATCAACGCCAATTCGAGCCGCGCGCGCAACCGCGACAGCGGCGTTTTCAAATCATGGGCGACGTCGTCGGTGACCTCGCGCATCGCCGTCATCAACCGCTCGATCTGGTCGAGCATGCGATTGAGATTGGCGGCGAGCAGGTCGAACTCGTCGCTGGTGCCGTCGAGCGGCACGCGATCGGACAGGTTTCCGGCCATGACCCGCTCGCTGGTGCGGTTGACCAGCTCGACGCGGCGCAGCAAGTTGCGGCTCATCGCCGCCCCGCCGAGGAGGCCAACGCCGAGCGCCACCAGCCCGGACCACAGCAGGGTCAGCTTGACCCGGTTGCGAAACGCCGCGGCGTCGCTGATGTCGCGGCCAACCAAGAGCCGGTAGCCGCCGGGGATGATGATCAAGCTGCCGCGTGCCGGATGTGTCGCGACATGTCCGTGGGACCTGGCCTCGACGGTGAAGGACAGCCAGCCGCTGCGCGCCGGCACCCCCAACGGCCATCCTGCGATGTTGCCGGCGAGCGGGTGCCCATCGGGGTCGGTCACCAGGTACAGCATCGCGTCGCCGGGGTCGCCGGCGCTGCGCGCCGCGACGATCTGAACCAACCCGCTCAAGCCGCGCTGCGCATACTGCTCGGCGAGCCCGGTGATTTCGGCGTCGAGAGTCGTTTCGGTCTGGCGCTCGACAAAATCGGCGCTCGTCCAATAGACAAAAAACAAGACGCTCAGCACCGAGGCGGCGAATACCAGAAAGTAGAGTGCCGCCAGGCGAAACGCGTGGGTGCGCACCAGCCGTAGGGTGGCGCGCAGCAATGCCGCCGGCCGGGTCTCGGGCCAGGCACGCGAGGCCGGCAGCGCGAGCCTGTTGACGACCATAAGAAAGGTCGCGCGGCTGCGGCTCGGCTCAACCCTGTGGTTTCGTCCAGCGTTCGGGCGCAGGCCCGTATGGTTGCGTGATCAGCTCCAGCAGGTGACCGTTGGGATCGTCGAAATAAACGCCGCGGCCACCGTAGAGGTGGTTGATCTCGCCGCGTCCGGACCGGGTGAAATCCGCATAGAACGCCGTGCCCGCGCCGCGAAGACGGGCGAGCGCCGCGTCGAACTCCGCCTCGCTGACAAGAAAAGCGTAGTGCTGGGGGCGGAAACCTGCCGCCTCGGCAAAATCGAGCGTCACCCCGTTGGCGAGGCGGATCGGCACGAAATCCGCCCATTCCGGGCCTGCCTCCAGGCCGAGAACGCCCGCCAGGAACTTCGCCGACGCCCATTTGTCGGCGGCCGGTATGATCGTGTGATTGAGTTCTACAGGCATCTTTTCCTCGCTCCTGTTCCGATCTTCGCCCGAAGCGCCCCCAGCGCCGGCCAGGCGGGCCGATCGATCATTCCGGCGCGCGAAGACAATAGCCGGCGCCGCGCACCGTGTGCAGCAACGGCCGCTCGAAATTCTTGTCGATCTTTTGGCGCAGCCGGCTCACATGGACATCGACGACGTTGGTCTGTGGGTCGAAGTGATAGTCCCAGACATGCTCGAGCAGCATCGTGCGGGTCACGACGTGACCCGAGCTGCGCATCAGATATTCGAGGAGGCGAAATTCGCGCGGCAGAACGTCGATCGGCTTGCCACCGCGCTTGACCGTCCGGCTCAACAGGTCGAGCTCGAGGTCCGCCACCCGTAAGGTCGTTGTCGCTGCCGCCGTCGTGCCGCGGCGCAGCAGCGCCTCGATCCGAGCGAGAAGCTCGCTGAACGCAAACGGCTTGACGAGATAGTCGTCGCCGCCGGCACGCAGCCCTTTGACGCGGTCGTCGACGCTGCCGAGCGCGCTCAAGATCAGCGATGGGGTGCGGATTTCGGCGGCGCGCAACGCGCCCAGCAACGCGAGCCCATCCATCCCGGGCAGCATGCGGTCGAGCACGATCGCGTCGTACTCGCCGGAGCTCGCCAGAAACAGCCCCTCGCGGCCGTCGCCGGCACGATCGACCGTATAGCCGCTTTCGCCGAGGCCCTTGACCAAGTAGGAGGCGGTTTCGCGATCGTCTTCGACGACGAGGAGCTTCATTTCCTCCACCTGGGGAATGCATCGGCCGCCACAACCCCGAAGCCGCGCCAACTGTCGGGAACAACTCTAAAGTGGTGCGTAAGAGTGCAGCGGGCAAGCGGCGGTAGTCCGGCCCTCGCCAAGTCGACAATAAAATTGCCATATTGGGCTCTACGTTCGGCGCTCGTCAGATCCAAAGAGGCATGGTCATCCTGGGGGCCGGTTGTCTGATCTTTCGCTGGAATTCGCAGGAGCAGCCGGGCGAGAGCCGGGGCCGCACCCGCCGCGGCGGCGGCGCTGGCACCCGCACCTGCACGGGTCGGATCTGGTCTGGGCAATCGCTTTCCTCGCGCCCTATGCGGCAGTGTTCATCGCCTTTGTCGTCTACCCGATGATTTATGGCCTGTGGATGGGCAGCGACCCGTCATTATACGTCAAGCTGCTCGCCGACCCCCGCTATGTCACGGCAGCAGTCAACACCGTGCTGTTCGTCGGCCTCGCGGTCAACGTGCAGATGTTCCTCGCCCTGATGCTGTCCGGCTTCTTCATGCGCCGCCGCCGGTGGATCAAGGGCCTTCTGGTCTTCTTCATTCTGCCGTGGACATTGCCGGCGGTCCCGGCCTACCTCTCGTTCCACTGGATGTTGGTTGCCGACCGGCAGGGTTTGCTCGACGGCCTGCTGGCGGCGCTATTCCGGATCGAAGGCCCGAACTGGTTCGATCACGGCTGGCTCGCGCTCGCCTGTGACATCGTCGCCTATATCTGGAAGTGGATGCCGCTGTGGACGCTGATCTTGCTCGGCGGCCGGATGGCGATCCCGCCGGATCTCTACGAAGCCGCCGAGGTCGACGGCGCCTCGCTTTACCGCCGGTTCACCTATATCACCGTCCCGCTCCTCGCGAACCTCTATTTGATCAGCACGCTGATCTCGGCGATCTGGACATTCGGCGACTACACCCCCGTGTTGTTCGTCTCGGGTGGGGCACCAGCATTTTCTTCAGAAGTGCTGTCCACGCTCGGGTTTCACTACGCCCTCGATTTCGCCGATCCCCAGCTCGGCGTCGCGGCGGGCCTCTCGGCTCTGCCGCTGCTGGTTCCGATCGTGATCCTGCTGATGCACCGGCTGCGGACGACCGAGGTGCAGCTATGAGCGCCGCCCCGCTCTCTGCCCGGCCGCGCCGCCGACCGCGTTACCGGCGCCGGCGGGTTTTCGTCGAAGCGGCCTCGGCGGCGCTCGGAGCGGTCCTCGTGATCTGGTCGCTGATCCCCGTTTACAACATGTTTCTGGTCGCGGTCGATCCCGTCGGCCACAACGAATTTACCGGCGAAATCTGGCCGCCGCACCCGACCGTCGCGAGCTTCGTCGCGTTGTGGACCGAGGGGGTCGACGACGTCGAGCACATCTGGAGCCAGTTTGGCAACAGCATCTATATCGGGCTCTTGGTGATGGTGTTGACCGTGCTGGTCGGCTCGCTCGCCAGCTTCGCGGTCGGGCGGATGCGCCTCGGCAAGGATTGGACGCTCAGCAATACAGCACTCCTCACCTATGCGATCCCGTCGTCGACCCTGATAATTCCGTTCTTTCGGGTCATGCACATCTACCGGCTTTTGGACAACCCCTGGGCGGTCATCGCGGCGGAAGTGACGTTCGCGACGCCCTACGCCATTCTCGTCCTGCTGCAATATTCAAAGCTGATCCCGATCGAGCTCGACGATGCCGCGCGGATCGACGGCGCGTCGGCGGCGCAGGTATATCTGCGCATCTATTTGCCGCTGATGGCCCCGGCCCTTGCCGCCGTCGGCACTTTTGCACTGCTGTTCGCCTGGAACGACTACTTCTATCAGTACATGCTGCTGATGTCGGAAAAGCATACGACGGTCGCCGTGGCCCTGGAGCAGTTTTTCGACGACGACGACGCGCCGTGGAACTACATGATGGCGATAGCAATCGTGTATTCCCTGCCGCCGATCGCGATCTTCTACGCGCTTCGCCGTTACATGGCGGCCGGGCTGACGATGGGCGGCGTCAAGGGATAGGCGCCCATCGCCGCGGCAACGCGGGGTTGCGACAATGAGCGGGACGCAGCAGGCGCTGGGGTTCGGTGGTCGCATAGGGGTCAGTCAGTCGCGACGCCCGCCTTGGCGCGTGTGGCTGCAAGGCTCGGACACCACCTGGGCGATCGCATTCCTGGTGCCTTATCTCGCGGTGTTCGCTGCCTTCGTTGTCTATCCAGTCGTCTTTGGCCT
>DATKHX010000306.1:0-12041 GCA_035510075.1 Allostellaceae bacterium | reverse complement strand
GATGGGCGGCGACCAGCACGCCGTCGAGCGGCGCAGCCTCGCCGACGGCCTCGCCAGCGTGACCTGCCCGACGCTCGTCGTGCGCGGCGCCGAGAGCGACGTGTTCCACGACGAGGACGCCGAACGCCTCGCGGCCGGCCTTCCCGACGGCCGCTGGGTCAAGATCCCCAAGGCCGGCCACACCGTGCAGGGCGACAACCCGAAGGACCTGGTCGCGGCGCTGCGCGAGTTTCTCGGCTGACCCGGCGTCGCCCGGAACAAGAGGTTTGGTGCGGCCGGCGCCTAGCGACGCGGTGCGGCTCGATGACCAAGGCAGCCCCGATCACGCGGGCCGGACTGCGGTTCGGCTGAGAGCATCGCGACCCAAAGTTTGTTTGAAGACTAAGCTGCATCGGCGGCGGGCGACCGGCCCACCGCTGGGCGAGCGTCGGGGATGGGCTGCTTTCGACAGGGAGAACAGAGATGCCGCTTTGTGATGTCCTGGTTTGTCTCGATGCCACCGCCGCCGGCGACGGCCGGCTGGAGCTGGCGCTTAATCTTGCACAGGCCAACAAGGCGCATCTGACGGCGGTTTACGCGTTGTCGGAGTCGGGCGGGTGGAGCACGCCGCCGGCCGGCGTGGGCCCTCCGCCGACTGTTCTCGGGCCGATTTCGCCGGAGGGTGCTGCCCTCATCGACGGGCTGCCGATAAGTGCGGCAGCACCGGTGGCGCAGGTCGTGCGCGAAGCCGAGCGGGCCGACACTGTCGAAGCGCGCTTTCGCGCGGGGCTGCCGGGCCGCGCTCTCGACGGCGAGTGGCGCGCGCTCGACCGCACCGACCTCGCGGAACTGATCCAGCTCGCCAAGGCGGCCGATCTGGCGGTGCTGGGCCAATATTCGGGTGACGACTCGGGCAGCGTGACCTGGCCTCGACCGGATGACCTGTTGATCGACAGCGGGAGGCCGGTTCTCGTCGTCCCCTATGCCGGCATTTTTGCGCATGTCGGCAGACGGGTGCTCGTCGCCTGGGACGGGACCCGCGAGGCCAACCGGGCGCTGCACGACGCGCTGCCGTTGCTCGGCGGCGCCGAGGCGGTCACGGTCATGCATGTCGGATCGCGGCAGGCCGGTCTCGATCGCGACCGGCCGTGGCTCGAACGGATCGTCCGCCACCTCGGGCGGCACGGGATCGAGGCCCGGGCCGAGGAAACCCCTGCGGGCGACCTTGCGATCAGCGACGCCCTGTTGTCGCGCGCCTTCGATCTCGGCGCCGATATGATCGTGGCTGGGGCCTATCATCACTCGCCGCTACGCGAGAGCCTGCTCGGCGGCGTCAGCCGCGGTCTGCTCGATCACATGACCGTGCCGGTTCTGATGTCGCACTAAGCGCTGGCGAGAGGGTGACGAACGCGGTGTCGTGCAAGACGCCCAGTGCTCCCAAATCGGGGAAGCATGCGGATCAGTTGCGGGAGCAGTGGGCGTCGCGCCATTTGCCGTGCCGGGCGTAGCCTTGGGGAACATAGCGCCAGCCATGACCGCAGCGGGCGTCGACCAGCACGACATCGGGCGACGGCGCGAAAGCATGATGGACGGGCATTTCCGGCGCGGCAATGGCTGCGGTGCTGAGCGCTAGAGCGGATGCAATGCCGCTAAGAGCGGACCGCAGGAACGCACGCATTGCGACCTCGCTTTCGCCTCTGTTCAGTGCACACGGCGTCTGTCTAACGCACCGGTGGCTTTGCTGCATTCTCGTTGGCGCCCTCGATGACCGTTCCCGATACCGGCTCGACCCAGACGAGGCGGTCGGCGACACCCTTGACCCCCGGCACGTTTTCGGCGGCCACGCGCAATGCCTCGCGCTCGTGCTCGTCGAGGACGACGCCGTCGAGCTCGACGATGCCGGCATTGACCGTGATCGTCAGCCCGGAACGCGGCGCCCACTCGACCTTGTCCAGCTCCGCCAGCACCTGCTCGCGGATCGCGTCGTCGCCGCCGGCCACGGGCTGCGGCGCGTCGAGTGTGCGCGCCAAGGCAGCGAGCAGGTCGACGCGGCTCACCATACCGACGAGCGCGCCGTTCTCGATCACCGGCACGCGCTTTATCCGGCGCCGCTCCATCAGATCGACGATATCGGCGAGAGGTGCCTCCGGCTCGACCGAAACCACGTCGCGGGACATCAGCTCGTGGCAGACGCGGCCGTGGGTCTTGACGTAATCGCTTGCCATCCGGCCTGGCCCCAACAAAAAGTCGAGCCACGGCCAGTGCTTCCGTTCGGTGGCGATTTCGGCGCGGCGCAAGAGGTCGCCTTCGGTCAGAATGCCTTCGACCTTGCCGGCGGCGTCGACCACCGGCAGACCGCTGATGTTGTTGTCGAGCATCAGCCGGATCGCCTCGCGCAGGGAGGCGCCGCCGTCGATCATGACGATTTTGCGGGTCATGACATCCGATGCGTTCATCGCGCGTCTTTCTTTTCGGAGCGAATGTGACCGGCGGTGGCCATCGGCGTCAATCGCGCCCTGCCGCGGCGACGAGGGCGGCGACACCCGGCAACTCGCGCCCTTCGAGCCATTCGAGAAAGGCGCCGCCCGCGGTCGAGACGTAGGAGAGGCTGTCGGTCAACCCGGCCGCAGCGAGTGCTGCTACGGTGTCGCCGCCGCCCGCGATACTGCGCAGCCGGCCGGCGCGGGTCAGCTCCGCGATCTTTTTTGCGACGGCGGTGGTGCCGTGGTCGAAGGGCGGCGTCTCGAACGCGCCGAGCGGCCCGTTCCACACCAAGGTGCGCGCCTCGTCGAGCGCGGCCGCGATGCGCGCCACCGTCAGCGGGCCGGTGTCGAGGATCATCATGTCTTGCGCGACGGCGTCGATCGCAACGGTCTGGGAGGCGACCCCGGCCGAAAGCTCGGCCGCGACGACGGCATCCTCGGGCAGGATCACGCGGCAGTGGCGCTCGGCGGCGAGCGCCAGCAGCCGGCGGGCGTTATCGGCCATGTCACGCTCGCACAACGAGCGGCCGACCGCGAGGCCCTGGGCATAAAGCAGCGTGTTCGCCATCGCCCCGCCGATCGCCAGCGCGTCGACCCTGCCGATGACAAAGCGCAAGAGATCGAGCTTGCTCGACACTTTGGCGCCGCCGACCAAGGCCACGACCGGGCGCATTGGATGTTCGAGCGCCGCCGACAGCGCATCGAGCTCGGCTTCCATCAGCTTGCCGGCGGCGGCCGGCAGCAATCGCGCCAAAGCGGCGATCGAAGCGTGCGCGCGGTGCGCCGCCGAAAACGCGTCGTCGACATAAATATCGCCGAGCTCGGCCAAGGCGCGCGCGAAATCGGGCGAATTCGCCTCCTCGCCCGCATGAAACCGCAGGTTTTCGAGGAGCGCCACCTGTCCCGGCCGCAAGCCGCGGACGACGGCTTCGGCCTTCTCGCCGACGCAATCCTCGGCAAAGGCGATCTCGCGCCCGCCGAGCGCCCGGCGCAGCGGTGCTAACACTGGCCGCAGTGACAGCTTCGGATCGGGGGCGCCTTTGGGCCGGCCGAAATGCGACATCACGACAACCGCGGCGCCCTTGCCGACCAGCGCCTCGATGGTCGGCGCCAGCCGGTCGATGCGGGTCGTGTCGGTGACGACGCCGTCCTTGACCGGGACGTTCAGATCGGCGCGCAACAGCACCCGCTTGCCGCGAACATCGAGGTCGTCGAGCTTCAGGAATGTCTTCGGCATGCTTCCTCCGGCGGGCGGTTCTTCCTACCGTATAGTACTGTAATCTTCATACCCAACCGAAGAATTACGAAAGATCAAAGAGCTGAGCGCCACGCTCCAACCGTCGGCGAGCGCGCGCGCTGTTGAGGCTAGCGGCTGAGCTGGGTCAGCGCTTCGCGCAATGGTTGGCTCGACACCGCGAAAACGCCGGTGAACGGCGTGTCGAGATCGAGGATCACAAAGACCACCGAGGCGATCGACAGGGCGCCGAGAATGATCGTGATGTAGGATAGCACGTTATTAGGCGCGCTCAGCCCAAAGCTGGCAAAGATGATTACCAGCCAAAACGCCAGCACGATGTAGAACGGCACCGAGATCGAGCCGTGCCCTTCCTCGATCAGCTTCCAGCGGGCGTGCATCAACAGCTCGAACTGGTTGATGCAGGTCTGGAGCAGCCTGCGGTGCATCGGGTCCTGTGGATCGAGCCCGCGGATTTCGGTCTCGACCTGCGCCAGCATATCGCCGAGGCCAGAGGCGGCGACCGATATGCCGGCCGAAGCCGCCGTCGTGGCGGTGACATGATAATCGCCGAGCGGCCTCGGCTCGTCGATCCAGGTCGACGCGATCCTGGCGGCGGTGTAGCTGCGCAGCAACGCGCGCGCCCGATCGGCGCTGCCGCCGTATTGCCGCAGCGAACGGTCGAGCTGGATCAGCTGGATCGACACGCTCCTCAAATCGTTTTCGACGGTGTCGAACGACGCCTTGACCGAGCTGGTGAGCAGACCCAGCACCAAGGCCGCGAACGTCACCAGCATCGTCATGACCAGCTGGATCAAATCGGTCGTTTCGCGGCTGCGGTGACGCTCGGACAAGAACGGCCGGACGACCATGCCGAAGGCGCTGCCAAAGAGCAGGATCACCAACAGGATGGCGGCGTCCTCGAGTTCGGTCATGCCCCCCATATCCCAATCGGTTTAGATGCCGCCGGGGGCCCGCGCTCCGAGCGATCCTGTCCGCGGCAGTGGGTTTGCGATAGTGTCGCCAGTAATGGATTTATTACCGATTGACGATTGACATCCATCAACGTCGCGGCCGGCCGGTTCGCCCGCGACCTTAACCGCCGCGGTCCGGCCGCCGCCGGCTGGATCGGCGGAGCCGGTCACGACACGGCAACGCCGGGCAAGGGAGATTCGATGATCAAGACCATTCTCGTCCCCGCGACCGGGAGCGCTTCGGATAGCGTGGTGTTCGGCTCGGCGTTGGCGGTGGCGCGGCCGTTCTCCGCGCACCTCGAGTTTTTGCATGTCCGCACCGACGCGGCCTCGATGGCGGTGACGATGTCCTCCGAGGGCGGCGGCTCGGTCATGGTCGGCGGCCTCGTCGAGCGGCTCGACGAGGAAGCCGATCTGCGCGAGAAGCGGGCGCGGGCGCTGTTCGACCGGTTCTGTGCCGGTGAGGGGCTGGCGATCGCCGATGCCCCGCCGGGCCAGGCCGCACCCTCGGCGCAGTGGACGCAGCTGGTCGGTGCGGAAGCCTTTTGGCTGACCGAGCACGGCCGCGCCGCCGACCTGATTGTGATCGGGCGCTCGACCGACGGCGACGGCGTAGCACCCGAGACGATCGAAACAGCGCTTTTGGGCAGCGGCCGGCCGGTGCTGATCCCGCCCATGGCGGGAATGACGGCATTGCCGGAGACGATCGTGATTGCCTGGAAGGCGACGCGCGAGGCGGCGCATGCAGTGACCGCGGCCCTGCCGATTCTGCAGCTCGCCAAGGAGATCCGCATTTTGACCGTCGCGGAGGAGGGCGATTTGTCGAGCGAGGAAGGCACGCAGCTGATGACCAATCTGCGCTGGGGCGGGTTGCGAGTTTCCGCCGAGCGGCTCCAGCCCGACGAGCACAGCCCGGCCGATACCCTGGTCCACGCCGCCGCCGCGAGCCGCGCGTTGCTGGTGATGGGCGGCTACGGCCACAACCGGCTGCGCGAATGGATTTTCGGCGGGTTCACCCGACATGTCCTGCAGACCGCGGCGGAGGTGCCAGCGCTGATCGTGCACTGACCGGCGTTCGCGGGACCGCGCGAGAGTCCGGCGAAGCAATATGCCTGTCGCGGTGTTTTGAGTAGGGGTTCGAGCTTATTCGTGAGATTGAGGGAGCGATCGGATGGCCTCGCATAGTGAAACCGAAGTCGCGGGGCCGCTGGCGCCGGCCCAGCTCGAGACCTTGGCCGCGGTCGATCTGCTGCGCCATCACGTTCCCGATCTCAGGATCCGCGTTGTCAACGTTGTCGACCTGATGACCTTGCAGCCGCACGACGAGCACCCGCACGGGCTGACCGACCGTGATTTCGATGCGCTGTTCACGACCGACAAGCCGGTCATCTTTGCCCATCACGGCTACCCCTGGTTGATCCACCGGCTGACCTATCGCCGCATCAACCACGGAAACATCCACGTGCGTGGCTACAAGGAAGAGGGCACGACCACGACTCCCTTGGACATGGTCGTGCGCAACGACCTCGACCGCTTTCACCTGGCCTCCGACGTGATCGACCGGGTGCCGAAGCTCGGCTACATGGCCGCATATGCCAAGCAGGCGATGCGCGACAAGCTGATCGAGCACAAGCAATACATCACCCGTCACGGCGACGACATGCCGGAGGTCAAGAACTGGCGCTGGCCGGCCGCGGCGCCGGGCTGTTGATGCGGCAAATCCAATGCGAAAGGAAAGGTTCGACAATGCTGACGATCCCGCTCGAAAAGCTTGCCTACATCGTCGAGAAGGCACGCGAATACGATGCCGAGGTGCCGGTCGACCCGGGCGCCACCGAAGGTTCGGATGCGGCTGACGACGACGAGCGCCAGATCCTCCTCGATACGCCGGATAATCCGACCGAGCAGGAACTGCGCGACGCGATCGACGGGCTCAATGTCGACGAACGCGAAGAATTGCTGGCGTTGCTGTGGCTCGGGCGCGGCGATTACGACGCCCAGAGCTGGGCCGAGGCGTTGCGTCAGGCCCGCGACACACGCACGACGACCGAGACCGAATATCTCCTCGGCACGCCACTGCTCGGCGACTACCTCGAAGAGGGCGTCGAGGCCCTTGGACTGTCGCTCGAGGATTTCGATCGCGGGTAGCCCATCCGATGGTCGAAGCGTTCAGCGATCTGGCACGGCGTTACCCGGTATTTGAACTGCACCCGCCGTAATTCTCGACGGGAAAGACTCTTCTAGAACCAGCCCGATACATATGATACACTTGTCTCATTTCAATCTAAAGAAGCTTGACGCCGATTTCTTTTTGCCGGAGCTTGCTTATCTTGATTGACGGCAGGACCGATCAGCTCGGCTCGATCGGCTGTTGGGCACTAGCGGACTTTGGACGAGGAGCTGAACAATGAGAAAGCTTTGGTGGACCCTTGCTACTCTAGTGGTTGGTGCTGTGCTCGCGGTCGGTCCCGCGCGTGCCCAGAATGTGAGCTGCACGGGCACGCTACCCGCGGGCAGCTACACCAATGTTACCGTGCCGGCTGGGCAGTTTTGCACAGTCAACAACGCGGTTACCGTCGCGGGCAACGTGACCGTGGGGACCGGCGCGACGTTGTACGTCCCCGCCGCCAATTTTGTCGTCAACGGTACTATCCTGGGCACGAAGGCCGCCAACGTCGACTTCCTGTTGCCGGTGACGATCGGCGCGAACATCTCGTTGACGGGGACGACCAACTACATACAGATCGAATCATCCTTTATCGGCGGCGCCCTCTCCGTGATCAACTCGACCGCCTCGGCGATCAACGTGTTGAAAAACAATGTGGCTGCCAGCGTGCTGTTTCGAGACAACACCACGAGCGGTGCGGGGAGCGACGTTATTTCGGGCAATACGATCGGCGGCAGCCTCCTCTGTACCGGCAACGCGCCGGCCCCGACCGATAGCGGTATTCCGAACGTTGTCGGGGGCAACAAGGTCGGACAGTGCACCGGATTGTGACCGCCTGATCAAAGCTCCGCATGAAGCGGGCCATTGAGCGCTCGATGCCTCGTTGGCCCCGATTGCCGTTGCGATGCACGCCTCGGGCTGTTAGGTTGAGGTATATGGCTCGCTCTGCACAATCGGCTTCGTGGTGGTGGCCCGTCTGACACGGGCGGCCGTCACTTGACGTTTTAATTGAGGCCGCTTCGGAAACCCGGGCGGCCTTTATTTTACCGAACCAACCTCCCCGGATATTCAGAAGCGGCCCTGGCAAAAGAGGGGTTCGCATGCCGGTCACACGCTACGCCACCCGAGGCGGCATCGCTGTCACACGGGAGAGCCGCGACGAGGTCTATCAGCCGGGCGACAATGCGCTGGCCCGGGCGCTCGACAACCGCCGTGGCGTGTTGTTCTCGTCGAGCTTCGAGTTCCCGGGCCGGTATACGCGCTGGGATATGGGTTTTGTCGATCCACCGCTGGCATTTACTGCGCGCGGCCGGAATTTTGCCATCGAGGCGCTGAGCTCGCGCGGCCGCGTATTGCTGCCTGCTATCGCCGAGCCGCTTTCGGGATTGCCGGCGGTGCGGCTCCATCAAATCCGCGACGACCGGATCGACGGCGAGATCGTCGAGACCGCTGAGCGGTTTCCGGAGGAGCAGCGCAGCCGCCAGCCTTCGGTGTTTTCCGTGCTGCGGGCGTTGGTCGACCTGTTCGGCAGCGCCGAGGACCAGCATCTCGGCCTCTACGGCGCCTTCGGCTATGATCTCGTGTTCCAGTTCGAGCCGATGCGATTGCGTTTGCCGCGCCCCGCGGACCAGCGCGACCTGGTACTTTACCTGCCCGACGAGATCCTGGTCGTCGACCATATGCGTCAGGTGGCGGCGACCCACCGCTATGAGTTCGAGCTCGGCGGCGTCTCGACCGCTGGCCTGCCACGCGAGACAGCGGCGGCGCCCTATCGCCCCGACCGCGCTCCGGCAGTCGGTCCGGGCGAGAGCGACCACGGCCCGGGCGAATATGCGGCACTGGTCGAGCGCGCCAAGGAAGCCTTTATCCATGGTGATCTGTTCGAGGTGGTGCCCGGCCAGTTGTTCGCCGATCGCTGCCCGGATCCGCCGAGCGTCGTCTTTCAGCGGCTGAGGCAGGCGAATCCGGCACCATATGGCGCCCTGCTCAACTTAGGCGACGGCGAATTCCTGGTTTCGGCCTCGCCTGAAATGTTTGTGCGCGTCGAAGGCAGGCGCATCGAGACTTGCCCGATCAGCGGCACGATTGCGCGCGGTCGCGACCCGCTCGAAGACGCCGAGCGCATCCGCGAATTGCTCAATTCGACAAAGGACGAGAGCGAGTTGACGATGTGCACCGATGTCGACCGCAATGACAAGTCGCGGGTCTCGGTGCCGGGCAGCGTGCGGGTGATTGGCCGCCGCCAGATCGAGCTCTATTCGCGGTTGATCCATACGGTCGACCATGTCGAAGGCGAATTGCGGGCGGAATTCGACGCGCTCGACGGGTTTCTGAGCCATGCCTGGGCAGTGACCGTGACCGGCGCCCCCAAGCTCTGGGCGATCCGCTTTATCGAGGAGCAGGAGCGCTCGTCGCGGCGCTGGTACGGGGGCGCCATCGGCCGGGTTAGCTTCGACGGCAACATGAACACCGGGCTGACCCTGCGCACGATCCGGATGAAGGACGGGGTCGGCGAGGTGCGCGCCGGCGCTACCCTGCTTTACGACAGCGATCCGCACGCCGAGGAGGCCGAGTGCGGGCTCAAGGCCTCGGCGATGTTCGCTGCGATCCGCGGCAAGGCGGCGGCCGCGGCGACATTGATCGGTGTGCAGGGCGGCGAAGCAGGACGCGGTCGCAGGGTGCTGCTGGTCGACCACGAGGATTCGTTTGTCCACACCCTCGCCAACTACATCCGCTCGACCGGCGCCGAGGTCGTGACGATGCGCCCCGAATTGGCGCGCGCCGAATTGAGGCGGGGTGCCGCACCCGACCTTGTCGTGCTGTCGCCCGGGCCGGGGCGGCCCTCCGACTTTGCGATGAACGAGACCCTCGACCTGGCGATCGGAAGGTCGCTGCCGGTGTTTGGCGTGTGCCTCGGCCTGCAAGGCATCGTCGAATATTTCGGCGGCACGCTCGACGTGCTCGGGACTCCCTGTCACGGCAAGCCGTCAACCGTGCATGTGCTGGGCGGAAGGCTGTTGTGCGGTCTGCCGGCCGAGTTCACCGTCGGCCGCTACCACTCCCTACACGCGCGCCGCGCCGGATTGCCGGCGTTGCTGTCGATAACCGCAGAGACCGCCGACGGCGTCGTCATGGCAATCGAGCACGTCGAACTGCCGGTCGCGGCTGTGCAATTCCATCCCGAATCGGTGATGACGCAGCGGGACGAGATCGGCATGCCAATCATCGCGTCTATGTTCTTGGTGCTGGAAGCGTCGGCAGCATCCGTGCGAGCGAAGTTTGCCGCGGCAAGCTGAGCTGCGCCGTTCAAAACAGCCGATCGAGGGTTTCGCGATGAACCTCGACCGGAAAATGCGCTCGCAGCGCGCGCGTGTACTCCTCGCTGAGATCAGCCCCGATGCCCGCGGTGACTTCGCGCGACGCCTCTCCGGTCGCACCTTTCGCGGCGGTTTGCGGCGCCTCTATTTTTGCCAGCTGGGCGACATGGGAGCCGGTCGCGTCGGATAGCGTGACGACGCCGCCTATTTTGGCCGCGAACAGCTTGTCGACCATCGCCGGCGGAACTCCCGCCGCGTTTTCCGATTGCCGCTGAAACGGGGCCGAGGTCGCCGTCTTCAGGCCCTTGGCCGCGGCGACCACAGAAAGCTGCATCCCGGGCTTGACCTCGGCAGCAAGAGCCTCGGCCTCTTTCGCCACCAGCTCCTTGCGCTTTTCGGCTTGCCAAGCGGCGATCGCCTTGGCCTTAACCTCCGCGAGCGGCCTCATCGTCGGCGGCACGATCTTGTCCATATGCAGCACGAAAATGGCGCCGTCGGACGCCTGTGTGACGCGGCTCGTGCGGCCTTCGTCGGTGCCGAAGGCGAGCTTCAACACCTCGGGCGGCGGCACCGGAAGTGCCACCGGCTTGCCATCGTGGCCGAGACCCTTTTCGTCGACCGACGCGACGCTGGTTTTTTTTAGCCCCAATTGTGTTGCGGCTTCATCCAGCGTGGCGCCGCCAGCAAGCGCATCGTCGACGTGATTGGCGATCGTGTATAGCCGATCGACGGCTTCGTTGTGGGCGAGGTCGGCCCGCAATTTCGACCTGATTTCGTCAAAGCTCTGGGTCGTCGGCGGCACGATTTTGACAACCCGCAGAATATGCCAGCCGAGCGGCGATTTGATCGGCTGGCTCGGTTTGTCGAGCGGTAGGCTAAAAGCGACATTGGCCAGCTGTTCCGGCAGTTCTTCGCGCTTCATCAAGCCAAGATCGATGGTCTGCGGATCTTGTCCGGCGATTGTCCGAGCAATCCCGATCCAATCCTTGCCGGCGACGAGCGCCGCTTCGGCAGCCTTCGCCTGATCCTCCGAGGGAGCGAGGATCTGCTGCACGTCGCGACGCTCGGGCAACACAAACTCGTCCTGCCGCTGATCGTAGGCGCTCTTCAGCTTCGCCTCGGCGACATCGATCTTCTGGGCCAGGTCCGATGGGGTGAGGCTCGCCAAGCTGAAGCCGCGGTATTCGGGTGCGCGGAACGTGTCCTGATGCGCATCGTAAAATTTGGTCAGCTCGGCGTCGCTCGGCTGCCTGGCGTCGCCGACGCCGGTATCGGGCAAGGTGACGATATCGGCAACGCGCCGTTCATCGCGGTATCGATAGAGCCGATCGACAATCGCCGATGGTGCGGCAACACCCGAGGTTACCGCCAGCAATAGGTCTGCCCGCGGAATCTCGCGGCGAACGCTTTCGACATATTGGGGCTCGGTCATATGGTTCGCTGCCAGCAGCGTGTTGAACGCACCGCGGTCGAACGCTCCCCCCGGGCCGTGAAACATCGGATCCTGCGTGATCGTGTCGCGAATCACGCCGTCCGATATGTCGAGCTGCATGCGCCGGGCCTCCTGGTCGAGGAGGCTATGGTCTACCAGCTGGCCCAGCACTTGTCCGACGACGCCCATCTGCTTGGCCTGACGCAGATCGACCTGGGTGCCGAGCTGCGTGCTCAGCCGCTCGAGCGCAGGCTGAAGTGCGGTCTGCAATGCGTTGGCATCGATGCTCTGGCCACCGACAGTGGCGACCGTCGTGTCGGTCGGGCGGTTGCGGAAAATGTCTCCGATCCCCCAGATCCCGAACGTCAAGATCAATAACGCGAACAATCCTTTGACGACGACGGAACCGGCCCTCGAGCGAATTGCTTGCAGCATGGAGGCGAGCAGCCTCGCGA
>DATKHX010000305.1:0-7146 GCA_035510075.1 Allostellaceae bacterium | reverse complement strand
CCTTCAGGGTCTCGTAGGTGCCGCCCGCCACGTTCAACGCGAGGTGGTTGAGGTCGTTGCCGGAGGCGAGCGGCGCGTCGCCCTGCTTTTTGAACAACGCCACCCCTTGCCCGCCGGCATGCAGAAACACCTGCCCGTCATTCTCGCGGTAGACGGTCATGCCCAAGACTTCGGTGTAGAACGCCTTGGAGCGCCGAACATCGCTGCAATGCAGCACGATATGGTCGATCCCGCTCGTTTGGATCATCTCCGTTTCCTCCTCCGTCCGTTTCAATCGTGCTACGGGCCGCCGGTGAGGATTGCTTCAGATATGGCGGCCGCGCAGATCGTTGTTGGTGCGGCGGTCGCCGGCGAGCCAGCGGGCGAGCTCGCTGTGCGCGTCGGCGCGGCGGATCGCGTCGATCTCGGCCACGTCATCGGGGTCCTGGGTGAACTCGACGATCAGCCCGTCGGGCGAGGCGACGTAGATCGACTTGCAATAGCCGTGATTGGTCTCACGGTACTGCTCGCCGGCCATTTCGAGCCGTCGCTTCAGCTCGTCATAGGTCTCAGGCTCGGCTTTGAACGCGATGTGATAGTGCCGCCCGATCTTGGCCGGCTGTTCCGCCTGGGTCAGCGCATACATGTCCGGGTCGGCGAACTGGAAGAAGGCGAGCGCGCCGCCGTCGGCCATGGCGAAAAACGTGTGGCAGAACTCGACCTCGCGCCCCAAATCGGCGCTGTAGTTCTTTTCGCACCAGGTCGCGGCCAGCGGAATGCCGAGCAGATCCTCAAAAAACCGTCGGTTGATTTCGTGGTCCTTGACGACAAAGGCGTTGTGGTGCAGGCGCGACGGCAGCCGCGACAGCAAGCATGTGCTCCGCGATCCGGTGGCGGCCTCGATCGTATCCATGCTGATCCTCCCTGTTTGCGCGTCCGACTTGCCGGCAAGAATATCACAAAACACATCCTCCGCATGTCCGGTTTGCCGGTTCGACGGTTGGCGCGCGGCGCGAACATGCGGCATGGTGACGGCAACGCCATCCATATCCGGGGAATTTCATGAAAATCAGCACAATGATCCGCTTCAGCGCCGGCGCCGCGCCGCATGACCGGCTGCTCGGCCGCACCGCCGATTATGCCCGCCGGATCGAGGCCGCCGGGTTTCCCGGCATCTGGGTCGGGGATTCGATGGGCCGTGGGCGGCCGACCCTCGATCCGCTCGTGGAGCTGGCGGTGCTCGCGGCGGTGACCGAGCGCGTCGAGCTCGGCATCGGCGTGCTGCAGTTGTCGCTGCGCCACCCGGTCGAGCTCGCGCATCGGGTGCAGTCGGTGCAGGCATTGTCGGGAGGGCGATTGCGCCTTGGCGTCGGCAGCGGCTCGACGCGGGCGGATTTCGAGCTGCTCGGGCTCGATTACGACCATCGTTTCCGGGCGATGAGAATAGCGCTCGAGACGATGCACCGAGTGTGGCGCGGCGAGCCGGTCAACGGCGGGACATTGTCGGTATGGCCGGGGTGCGAAGGCGGACCGCCGATCCTGATGGGCGCCTGGCGCAGCCCGCGCTGGATCACCTACGCCGCGAAGGAATGCCAGGGCTGGACCCCGTCGGGCCGCTACAGCAGCTGGGAGGATCTCGAAGCCGGCATGCGCATCTATCGCGAGGCGGGCGGCACCAACGCCGTCCTTGCCAATGTCGCCGTCGACCTCGCCAACCGCCCCCAATCGGCGGAACTCGCCGCCGCCACCAACGTCGCTCTGGTCTGCCCCCCGGACGAGGCGCGCCGGCGGTTGAAGCGGATGGAGCAGCTCGGCTTCGACGAGGTTCTGCTCGTTTCGCAGTATGGCGAGTTCGAGGAGCTCGAACGCGCGCGCGATCTCCTCTGAGCTGCGCCTAGGGCGGGCCAGGCGCGGCGTGGCTTAAATAATCGGCCCACTTGCCTGCATTGCCCGGTAGAGCGCCAAATACTGCCGTGCCGCTGCGGCCCAGGAAAAGTCGCGCGTCATCGCCTGCCGCATCATTCGCCGCCATATCGGCGGCTCCCGCATCAGCGCCGACGCGCGGAGGGCGGCCGCGAGCAGCGCTGCCGGGGTTTCCTCGTCAACGGCAAAACCGGTAGCGGTGCCGTCGGCGAGGGTCACCGCCGTCGCGTCGACGACGGTGTCGGCGAGCCCGCCAACCCGCCGTATCACCGGCAAGGCGCCGTAGCGCAGCGCATAGAGCTGGGTCAGGCCGCACGGCTCGAACCGCGACGGCAGCAGCACGGCATCGGCACCCCCAAAAATTTGATGCGCCAACGCCTCGTCGTAACCGAGCTCGACCGCGACTCGCTCGCCATAGGCTCGGGCCGCCGCTGCAAAGCCCTGCTCGAGATCGGCATCGCCGGAGCCCAGCAGCGCGAGCTGGGCGCCGTCTGCGGCCAGTTCCGGCACTGCCATGAGCAACAGGTCGAGCCCCTTTTGCCAAGTGAGGCGGCTCACCACGCCAAAGAGCGGCGCTTCCTTTTGTTGCGCGAGCCCGAGCCGGCGTTGCAGCGCCGCCTTGGCGGCACCTTTGCCCGCCGCGGCGTCCTCGACGCCATAGGCCTGCGGCAGATACGAATCATGGCGCGGGTCCCAGATCTGCGGGTCGACGCCGTTCAGAATCCCGGTCAGCACCTGGGCGCGGCTGCGCAGCAAGCCGTCCAGCCCCCAGCCGAAATCAGGGGTGCGGATCTCGCGCGCATAGGTCGGGCTGACCGTGGTCAAACGGTCCGAGTAAAATAGCCCGGATTTGAGGAACGACACCTGGGCAAAGAATTCGACGCCGTCGACCGAGAAAAATTCGGATGGCAAGCCCAGCTCCGCAAACACCGCTCCCGAAAACAGCCCGCGATAGGCGAGATTGTGCACGGTGAAGACGGTGCTCACCCGATTTTCCACCGGCGGCGACGCCGCAAGATAAGCCGGCGCCAAGCCGCCATGCCAGTCATGACAATGCAGAATATCCGGCCGCCAACGGCGATCGGCGCCGCGCGCCAATTCGGCTGCGGCCCAGCCAAAGAGCCCGAACCGCCGGTGGTTGTCGGGCCAGTCATTACCATCCGGGCCGGCGTATGGGTTGCCGGGGCGGTCGTAAAAGGCCGGGTGGTCGACGAGATAGGCGAAGCGATCGGTTCCGGGCAGCCGACCGAGCCCGATCCGCACCCGCTCCGCCGCAAACGGCGTCCTCAGCCGGGCGACATCGGTGAGGTCGACAAACGCGTCGAGAAATCCGGCAAACCCGGGCAGCAGCAAGCGAACGTCGACCCCGAGCGCTACCAGCGCCGGCGGCAGCGCTGCGGCGACATCGCCGAGCCCGCCCGACTTGACCCAAGGATAAAGCTCGGCACTGACGTGCAACGCTCGCATCGGCGGCCGATATGCCATCGTTTGCGAGACGACCGCAAAGCAATCCCGCAGGCCGCAGCTTCCCCCTCGGGTCGCCATGCCGCCGAGTCAGCTCTCGACCTCAGCTTTCGACCGCCTTCCGCGACGCCTCGGCGGCGCCTGCCTGATCATCCGCCATCCCGATTACCCGCAAGCCACCTTCGGCCATCGACCGGGATGCCGGGAGCCCGACAGTAATCTTGGTGCCTCGCCCCTTTTTGCTGTCGATCGTGAACGCGCCGCCATGCAGCTCGGTCAGCCGCCGCGCCAGCGGCAACCCGAGGCCGGTGCCTTCGCGTTCGCGCGCGAGCCCCCCGTCCACCTGTCCGAACGGCTCGATCGCGATCTCGATCTCGCCGGAGGTCATGCCCAAGCCGGTGTCTCCGACCTCGAATTCGACACCGCCGTCGGCTGCGCGGCGCAGCGCCAAAACGACGAACCCGCCGGGCTCGGTGAATTTGACTGCATTATCGAGCAGGTTTAGCAAAATCTGTTTCAGCCGGGTTTCGTCCGCGACCAGCCGCGGCAGCCCGACCTCGATCTCCGTCGAGAGGGTGAGCCCTCCAGCCGCCGCGCGCTCGCCGACGAGGGCGACGCAGCAATCGGCAAGGGCGCGCGCATCGAGACCGCAATCTTCGTTGAGCTCGAACTCTCCGGCGTCGATCCCCGCCAGGTCGAGGATCTCGTTGATGATGCCCAGCAAATGCGCACCGCTCTGGCGTATATGGCCGACGTAGTCGTGCTGCTGCGGGTCGAGCGGTCCGGCGGTGCCGCGCTCGAGCATTTCCGAAAAGCCGAGAATGGCGTTGAACGGCGTGCGCAATTCGTGGCTCATATTGGCGAGAAACCGCGATTTGGCCAAGCTCGCGGCCTCCGCTGCGATCTTGGCCTCGCGCAACAGGCGTTCGGCGCGGACTTCTTCGCCGACGTCTCGGGCGGTCCCGCGGTAGCCGGCAAACCGCCCGGACGCATCGAAAATCGGGCGCCCGCTGACCGAAACCGTCTGCTCCGGCTGGTTTCCTATTTTTCTGGTATATCTGAAATCGCGAAACGGCTCATGCCGCTCCAGCACCGCCCGGTGATCGCGCCACTTGTCGGTTTCGCGGTCGGCATCCGATACGAGCTCCCAGCGTGCGCGCCCGAGCCGGCTTGCCGGATCCTGCCCAAAGTCGCGTATATGCTCCGAGAGATAGCAAAAGCGATGCTCCCGGTCGGTTTCCCAATACCAATCCGAACCGCATTCGGCAAAGTCGCGCAACCGAGCCTCGCTGTCGCGGCGCCCCGCTTCCGCTTTCTCGTATGCTTCCGAGCGCTCAGCCAACGAGCGCGCCGCCGCGGCCATCGATCGAATGGCTTCGTCGATCTCGACGATCCCGGTGCGTTCCGCTGGCGACACTCCCCCGCGGCTCAGCTCTTCGGCTGCTCGCGAAAGCGCCCGCATCGACCGGATCAGGCACCCGGCGGCCGCCAGCGCCACGCAACCGCCCACTACCCGCATCCCCACTCCGAGGAGCGAGAGCGGCCCGAGGGCGGTGAGCTGATGCCAACTTTGCCCCAATCGCATCAACATCGCCGACGCCAAGCCGACGGTCGGCGCAATCGGCGCCCCGATCATGACGACGAGCAACGCCCGCAGCGAAAGGCGCGATTTGATCGGACGCAGCATTGCCGGACGGCCTCCCGCCCGGCAGGAAATGATCAAGACATTGATTTTGTATTAGCGTCGCGCGGTCGAAGTTGCGAGCCGTATGATTTTATTGCCGAACGGCGGTATTGCGAATTGATCCGACGACGATGTCGCCGATGCCGGCTCGACGGACAAATCGTCCATATAGCCGATTTGCATGACGGCAAAGCCAGCATGGCGAATCCGAATTAAGGACTTGTCTGCCCGCTCGCCCGGCGCTTGGTGCTGATGGCGCCATGCTTGAATAGTGAAGCTGGGTTTCATCGGAAAACATCCAATGTCACCTCAGTACTCGCCGATACTGTTAATTTATAGTCAAAATGGGATCTTGATTGTTATTTACCTGGGGTATCCTACCTGCATTCTGGCGCGTGTCATATCCTCTTCGCTGAAATTGAGTACGACGTGACCTTCGTCTACCAAGCACAGGCCATTATAAATCGCTTGCCGATACGCTTCCCTTACGTAAATTTGTAGTATATGGTTCAAGCCATTCAGCGCGCCTTGGCCTATCCCTCTCACGACGCCTGCGGCAGTGGCTTGACCCGCGTTGCCGGTCCGGTAAAGCCGGCAGCGCCAGAAGCCGCACCACCAACTGCGCCCCCTAAAATGCTGCCGGTCATTATTGCTGCTTCATCGACGCCGATCCGGGTATTGGAGGCGTGCCTTGTTCGCGCACGCTACCTGGTCGAAGGCAAGTGTTTGCGGTTTGGGGTCGGTCCTTGGGTCAACCTTCGCAAGATTTATTGCATAATCGGACATCTGTTGCGGCGTTTTAGACATGACTGAGGTACAGCTGACGGCAAGCAGCGGAATGGCGACCTTAAAAAAACGAACGTATTGTCGATTTACCTTCGGCTATCGCCATCGGGAACCGTGCGTTCCGAGGAGTTTTAAGTAAAACCGATGCGGCCGCGCCGACGATGAACAATCGAAGCCAGTTGCACATGGTTTCTCCATCAGAATCCGTGCCAGAGGCCACGATGCGCGTTCCTGCACCTGGGTTAACACTGTCGCGACGTTCCGGCAGGGCGCAGTCACCCCATTCGCTCGGCGACGTTCATGTTGCGAGCGCCGATGAGTCGGGCAGACAGGGCCTCAGCCCGTCAATGCGTTGCCGGCGGCGGCACCGCGAAGCCGCTGTTCGCGCTCGCCGGCTGGACAGGTGCGGGTTGGACGAAACCCGAGCCGGAGGCGGGCGTTGGCGCCGGAACGACAAAGCCCGAACCGGCAGCCGGGCCGGAGTTGGACGCAGCGGTCGTTGTCGGCGTAGGCGATGCCGCCTTGTGCGCTACTCGCCTCTTCCCGTGATGGCTGGAGGTCGGTTCGGCCGGTTCGGCGTAATAGGTCGGCTGCATATAGTAGGGGGGTACGTTATCACCCCTGGCGTACATACAAGCAGAGTAGGCAGTATCGTATTGCTGCTGCAATGCAGATGTCGCCTGGGTGTTAACGGCCACTGCGTTGTCACCGGTCCCGGTGAAGACGTTCTGCAATGCAGTTCCAGTAACTTGGTTGTTGGCTGCTTGTACCGCCGGGGCCATTTGCTGATTGGCTTGTACCGCACACGCGGTATGATCCGAGGCGAGGTCAGCGGGTAGCTTTCCCGGCCCGGGTGTCGCCACCACGGTTGGCGTCATGACCGCGGGAACACACCCGGTCAGGATGACAAGCGGAGCTGTCGCCGCGCCGAAAGCCGCGAGCAAAACCCAACTGCGCATGTTCTCCTCCTGTCTATTGCTATGGACCCTGCCAGAGGCCGCGATGCGCCTGGCGCGCCTGTGTTTCGCTGTCGCGGTACTCGGGTGTGGCGCCATCGCCGACCCGCCCGCTGCCGTTCAAGATCGCCGCTTCGGCGACATCGACGCCGGCGCCGGTGAGGCAGCGATAGCGGCCGGTTTGGGCATCGGGATCGCAGACGAGATCGCCCTGGCCCGCGACCCAACCCTCGAACGGGCCAAGAACCTCGCTCGGCCCGGGATCGATCCCCGACAAGCGGACCCGCTGATCGCCCACGACCAACGTCGCCGCATTCGGCACACGGGTGACCTTGCCGCGTATCGCGCCCGTTG
>DATKHX010000304.1:0-23449 GCA_035510075.1 Allostellaceae bacterium | reverse complement strand
GACGTCCTTGTGGTCCATCTTGATCGGGTTGTCGTTGTACAAGGTTTCAGCGATGGCGCGGCCCTCGGCGATCGCCACCGGCGTCAAATTCAGCCGGTCGGTCACGTCGCCGACCGCGTAGATGTTGGGCACCGTCGAGCGCTGCCATTCGTCGACGACGACCGCCCCCTCGTGGTTCAGCTCTACCCCAGCCTCGGCGAGCCCGAGGCTGCGCGTATTTGGTTTGCGGCCGGTCGCGTACATGACGAGATCAGCCGAGATTTCCCGGCCGTCGGCGGTGAAGACCGTGTAGCCTTCCCGCGGCGCCTTTTCGATGCGCGCAATTTGAGTGCGGGCGTGGATTTCGATGCCGCGGTTGCGCATCTCCTGCGCCAGGGCCACCCGCAGATCGTCGTCGAAGCCGTAGAGCAGCTCCTCGCGCCGGATGATCTCGACGACCTCGGAGCCGAAGCCCCTGAAGATGCCGGCGAACTCGACCGCGATGTAGCCGCCGCCGACAATCACGATGCGGCGCGGCAGGCTCGGCAAGTCGAGCGCCTCGTTCGACGAGATTACATGCTCGATGCCGGGAATGTCCGGCACCGTCGGATGGCCGCCGGCTGCGATCATAATCTTGTCGGCGGTGTAGGTGCGGCTGCCGACCTCGATCGTGTGCGGGTCGGTGACGATGCCGTGCCCCTCGATCAGCTCGACTTTGCCGTTCTTCAGCATTGTCCGATAGATCTGCTCGAGACGATCGAGCTCGTTGTTCTTGGCGGCGATCAGGCTCGGCCAGTCGAAGCTCGGGACCGGGACGTTCCAGCCAAAGCCGGCGGCATCGGCAAAGGCGTCGGAAAATTGCGCGCCGTAGACCAAGAGCTTCTTCGGCACGCAGCCGCGCATCACGCAGGTGCCGCCGACCCGGCTTTCCTCGCAGATCGCGACCCTGGCGCCATAGCCGCCGGCGCGACGCGAGCCCGCAACGCCGCCGGAGCCGGCGCCGATCGTGAACATGTCGAAATCATAGCGCGGCATTTGCGTCGGCTCCTTCAGCCCGCGAAGTTCGATCGATTGGTTGTCACAACTCGCGCGCTGCTGCAACAGTGCGGGTTTGGGATATTGTTTCTTCGCGAGCAGCAGGCGGGGAGGGCGGATCATGTCTTCGGCCAATCGGGGTATCGCGGTCGACCATCACGACTGGCTTTCGCCGAGCTATGTGGACGCGTGGATCGCGCGCGACCTGACGCGAGACGAGGAGCGCCGCCTCCGCTTGCATGGGATGCTCGCCGAGGCACCCTTCGCGGCGGACGCCGAGATCGCGGCGCTCGATGTCGGCGGCGGCTATGGTGTCGTGACCGAGGAGGTGTTGCGCGCCTTTCCCCGCGCCGTCGTGACGTTGCAGGATTATTCGCAGCCGATGCTCGACCGCGCGCGCGAGCGGCTCGCGGCCTATGGCGGGCGGGTCGAGTATGCCGTCGGCGATCTCCGCGACCCGAAATGGACCGAGGCCGTCGGCGGCCCGTTCGACCTCGCGGTCTCGGCAATCGCGATCCACAACTTGCGCGATCTGGGTCAGATCGCCGCGTCCTACCGCGCCGTCGCGGGCGTCTTGAAGCCCGGCGGCGTCTTTCTCGACTACGATCTCTTCGGGCTGATCGGCGGCATCGACGCGCAGATGCAGACGATCCGCGATGCCGGCTTTGCCGCGGTCGACTGCCTGTGGCAGGAAGGGCGGCTGGCGATCATCCGCGCCCTCCGCTCATCCGCCGCTGGCTGACGCCGCCTCGCCGCTACCGCGATTGCGCATCGCGCTCTTGCGCGCACTCGTCGTCTATCGCATGGTCTGGGCCGCAAGGGCGCTGGTCTCGCCGGCCGAGCGCGGGGACACGACCCGACGGAGACTATGGAATGAGCAGCACGCCGGGGCGGGCGGGGCAGGCGCGTGCGCTGTCGCAACTGGTGGCGGGGCCGCTCACACCGGCCGCGATCTTTCTCGTCGTAACGGTCAAGCCCGGGTCGCAGGCCGAGGCCGCGGTGCGCGCGCTCTGCGCCGACATCGCCAATCTGTTGCGTGCGGTCGGGTTCCGCGACCTCGAAGGGCGGTTGTCCTGCATCGTCTCGTTCGGGTCGGAAGTTTGGGACCGGCTGTTCGGTGCGCCGCGCCCGGCCGAATTGCACCCGTTCCACGAATTTCGCGCCGGCGCGCGCCATGCGATCGCCACCCCAGGCGACATCCTCTTTCACATCCGGGCGCACCGCATGGATCTGTGCTTCGAATTGGCGAGCCAGATCATGAACGAGATTGCGGACGCCGTCGCCGTGGCAGACGAGGTTCACGGCTTTGCTTTTTTCGACCAGCGCGACCTGTTGGGATTTGTCGACGGCACCGAAAACCCGGACGGCCAGGCGGCGCTCGACGCCACCCTGGTCGGGGACGAGGACACGGACTTCGCCGGCGGCAGCTATGTGATCGTGCAGAAATACCTGCACGACCTCGCCGCCTGGAACGCATTGCCGACCGAAACGCAGGAACGGATCATCGGCCGCACCAAGCCGACCAACATCGAACTCGACGCCGCGACCAAGCCGAGCTTTGCCCATAACGAGCTGACCAAGATTGTCGAGAACGGCGAAGAGAAAAAGATCGTCCGCGACAACATGCCGTTCGGCGAGGTCGGCAAGGGTGAATTCGGCACCTATTTCATTGGCTACGCGCGGTCGCCGTCCACAATCGAGCAGATGCTCGAAAACATGTTCATCGGCAAGCCGCCCGGCAATTACGACCGCATCCTCGATTTCAGCCGCGCGGTCACCGGCAACCTGTTCTTTGTGCCGACCGCCGATTTTCTCGAGAACGTCCCAGTCGACGCGCCGCCGGCGGCGTCCGCAGGCGAAGCCCCGCAACCCAATGCGTCGCGACGGGATGGTTCGCTCGGCATCGGCTCCCTTAAGTCCTAGAGAGAGGCCGCCCTCATGAACAATCTACATCGCGAATTGGCGCCGATTTCGGACGCGGCCTGGTCGCAGATCGAGGAAGAGACCGCGCGAACCCTGACGCGCTATCTCGCGGGGCGCCGCGTGGTCGATGTACAGGGGCCGGCCGGGACCATGCTGTCGGCGGTCGGCACCGGGCATTTGCGCAACATCCTCGCCCCGGCGGACGGCATCCTGGCCCGCCAACGCGAAGTCAAGCCGCTGGTCGAATTGCGCGTGCCCTTCGAGCTCGATCGCCAGATGGTCGACGATGTCGAGCGCGGCGCCAATGATTCGGACTGGCAGCCGGCCAAGGATGCCGCCAAAAAGATCGCCTTTGCCGAGGACGGTGCGATTTTCGAAGGCTATGCCGCCGGCGGCATCGAGGGCATCCGCCAGGGCACCAGCAACCCCGTGGTTGCGCTTCCGACCGACGTGGCGAACTACCCGGACGCGATCGCGCACGCGCTGAGCGAATTGCGTCTCGTCGGCGTCAACGGCCCCTATTCAGTGGTATTGGGCGCCGAGCCGTACACCGCCGTCGCCGAGGCGCGAGACCACGGCTACCCGGTCCTCCAGCATATCCATCGGCTGGTCGAGACCGAGATCGTCTGGGCCCCGGCGATCACCGGCGGTTTCGTCTTGACCACCCGCGGCGGCGATTTCGACCTGCATCTCGGCCAGGACTTTTCGATCGGCTATCTCTCCCACACCGACAGCGCCGTTCGCCTCTACCTGCAGGAAACCTTGACCTTCCTGCTGTTGACGACCGAAGCCGCCGTCGCCTTGACCCCGCCGCCGGCGACGTAAACCACTGCCCGCTGCAATAAAAAGGGGGCGGCCGCGGCCGCCCCCTTTAGTTCGCTCCGCCATCGATCCGGCTGGGTCGCGGCGTCGCCGTCTTCTCGAAAGCCGAAACCGAAGCGGAGGCCGATCAGTTGATCAGGCCATAGAATTTGCCGGCGTTCTCGCAGGTCATTTTATGGGTGACGTCGGCCGGCAGATGGCTGAATTGGTCCTCGATGTACTTCTTCGATTCCGGCCACACCCCGTCGGGATGCGGATAGTCGGAGCCCCACATCAGGGCCTCGACCCCCATCTCCTCGATCAGCTTGGTGCCGACGCGGTCGTATTGGAACGTCGCACGGCACTGGCGGCGCCAATACTCGCTCGGCTTCAATTTGAGCTTCAGATCCTGGTACTGGTCCTCAAACTCGAAATCCATGCGGTCGAGCACGTAGGGGATCCAGCCGATGCCGCTCTCGCCGAGCACCATACGGATGTTCGGGAAGCGCTCGAACACCGCGGCACCCATCAGGTCCGTGAGGATCGTTGCCAGGGTCATCTGGAAGCGGCACAGCCCGCTATAGGTCATCCGCCGCGCGATCGTCGGCTCGAGCGATTTGCGCAGCTCGGGGTCGGTCGCAGGGAAGGTGTGGAAATGCAACGGCACCTGCGTCTCGTTGACCGCCTCCCAGAGCGGGTCCCACATCGGATGCCACATCGGCGTCATATGCCACGAGCAGGACAATTCGACGCCCTTCATGCCGAGCTTGGCGACCCGGCGCACCTCGGCGGCGGCGGCCCCGATGTCGCTGTAGGGCAGGCAGGCCAAGCCGATCTCGCGATCCGGATAATAGCTGCAGAAATTGTGCATGAAGTCGTTGTAGATGCGCAGCATCTCGTTCGCCGCCGCGGGGTCCTTCATCTTGGCGCAGGCGGCGAGAATCCCGTAGATGACCTCGGCGTCGACGCCGTCGCGGTCGAGCTCCTTGACCCGTAGATGCGGGTCGCCGGGGCGGCGGTCTCCCTTATTGGTGTAATCGTCGTAGAGGCCGGCTTCGTGCATCTTGTCGACGCGCAACTGCTTGCCCGGGACGTAATCCGAGCCCACCGCGCCAACTCCTCCGGGCCTTCCGTAATCGGCGCCGTTGGTGTCGACCCAGCGCTTGCTGCCGTCCGGCTGCTCGGTGACAAAGGGCATCTGGTCCCTGAGCTTGCTCGACGCGTTCGCGGTGAACAGATCGGGCGGCAGCCAGATCATGTCGAGATGACAATCGGCCGAAATGCGCTGGTACTGCATAACGCGAACCTCCAATCGGGTCGGACGTGGGCGGATGGAAAAGAACGGCCGAGGGAACATTAAATTGTTTTTCAAGCGGCATCCTACGCCGATCTGCGCAGGTCTACGATGCAGACAGCTCAACCCTCGCGGCAGATTGCCTCCGGGCGCGGTGAGAGGCGGGTGCGGGCGGTGCTCTATCTCCAGTCAAGGCTTGAACATCTTCGGCAGGCCCTGCCAGCAGGCATCGTAACCGCGCTGCAAGGCCGGGGTTTCGAGCGCAAAGCGCGTCGGGCGGATCGGAAACCGCGCTTCGAACATAAAGGCGAGCGTGTTCTCGATCTTTTGGGGCGTCAACTCGGCGGTGCTCGCCTTCTCGTAGGTCGCGGCGTCGGGCCCGTGGCCGGCCATGCAGTTGTGCAGCGACATGCCGCCCGGCGCAAATCCCTCGGCTTTGGCGTCGTAGGCGCCGTGAACGAGGCCCATAAACTCGTTCATGACGTTGCGGTGGAACCAGGGCGGGCGAAAGGTGTGCTCGGCCACCAGCCAGCGCGGCGGAAAGATCACAAAGTCGCAATTCGCGGTGCCGGGGATCTCGGAGGGTGCCGTCAGCACGGTGAAGATCGACGGGTCGGGATGGTCGAAGCTGACCGTCCCCAGCGTGTTGAACCGCGCCAGATCGTATTTGTAGGGCGCATAATTGCCGTGCCAGGCGACGACGTCGAGCGGCGAATGGTCGAATTCCGCGGCCCACAGGTTGCCGGCGAATTTGGCGACGACTTCGAATGTCTCGTCGCGGTCTTCATAGGCCGCGGCCGGGGTCAGGAAATCGCGCGGGTTGGCGAGCCCGTTGGCGCCGATCGCCCCCAAATCGGGCAGGCGGAACAATTCGCCGTAGTTCTCGCAGACATAGCCGCGGGCCCGACCGTCAGGGAGTGCCACACGGAACTTGACCCCGCGCGGGACGACCGCGACCTCGCCGGGGCCGGTTTCGAGCTCGCCGAATTCGGTGGCGAGCGCCAGGCGCCCCTGCTGCGGCACGATCAGCAACTCGCCATCGGCATTGTGAAAGACGCGGCGGTCCATCGCCTTGGTCGCGCGGTAGACATGGACGGAAATGCCGGAGCGCAACCCGGGGTCGCCATTGCCGCCGATCGTCACCAGCCCGTCGACAAAATCGGTGGGGGTGTCGGGGAAAGGCAGCGGGTCCCAGCGCAGCCGGTTGGCCGGCGGCTCGGCCTCGTCGAACGGTGCACCGCGGACAAGCCCGTTGTCGATCCGGCGATAGGCAGGGTGCGCCGCCGACGGCCGGATGCGGTAGAGCCAGGAGCGGCGGTTTTCGGCCCGCGGCGCGGTAAACGCGGTCCCGGAAATCTGCTCGGTATAAAGGCCGCGGGGATGGCGTTGCGGTGCATTCTGGCCTTCGGGCATGGCGCCGGGCAACGCCTCGCTGGCATGTTCGTTGGCAAACCCGGACAGATAGCGGTTCATCGCGCTCACTCCGGCGGCACCGGGATGATGATTCTTTCCTCGACGACAAAGCTCTTGATCCGGCCGATGAACAAGGCGCCGTCGGCATGCAGGCGTCTTGCCTCGGGCGTCGCATTGGCGCGCTCCATCGCCCGC
This sequence comes from Allostellaceae bacterium, assembly GCA_035510075.1. GTDB lineage: Bacteria > Pseudomonadota > Alphaproteobacteria > ATCC43930 > CGMCC-115725 > AP-15. The sequence goes on along the minus strand of DATKHX010000304.1, from coordinate 16,809 downwards.
TCGTCGTCGTACCAAAGCTCGGCGATGCCGTCGATGTCGACATCGGTCGTCTGGATGTCGACCCGCGTCCGCTCGCCGAGGATGTGCGACTGCACGTAGCGGCGCACACCTGGAACGGCGTGCGCCAAGGGTGCATGAACCTCGTACCAGTGCTTGACGAAGTCTTCATGGCTGAGCCCGTCCTTGCGGGTCAGTAGCCCGATGCTCTTGATCATCGGCGTTCTCCGTTGGTCGACGGGCGGCGAGCGGCACCGCTCGCATCGCTGCCGCCGATCATGATACCGTTCGCAAAAGACAGCAAAAAGCAAGGATCGAGCCGATGGATCTAAAGCTGGTCAGAGAGGAGGCGATCGAGGGGACCACGCGCTTTTTCTGGGACAATCGCGGGTTCGTCCCCAACGAGGACAGCGAGGAGTGGGAAACGGAATACCGGCGCCAGTTCGAGCTGGCAAAAGCGCGCCACGCCGACGGCGGCGTCAAGGCCGCAGCACCCGTGCCGGCTCCCGCCGCCGCGCCGCCCCCGGAGCCGACCAATTGGGCCGAGTTGACCGGCGCGCCCACGCAGATCCGCTGGGCGGCGTCGCTGCGAGCCGATCGAGTACGCGAGATCCGTGATCCCGGGGTGCGCGAATGGCTCGCTACCACCTGGACCAGGGCCAAAAGCTGGATCGACACCCAGGAGCTGCCGACCACGGTGTTTTTGCAGCGCGTGGCGCCGCATTATCAGGAATACCGCAAAAAGGCCGACGAAGAAGCGCGTATCCGGGCGCAGCAGCGCCAGGCGCAAGAAGCGGCAGCCAATGAGATCCGCCGGCAGGTCGAGAATGCCGGCATCACCGTCGAAGGGCTGATCGAGCTGATCGACATTTGCGAGCGCCTGCCCGCGGCGCCGCTAAAAGCCAAGCTCGCCGAGCTCGATCACGACGGCCGCAATCTGCGGGTCTTCGAAACCGACGACCCGGCGGTTTTGATGGTCCTCGAAAAGGCCAGCACGGGCCGCGGCGAGTACGCGATCGAGCGCGACGAGGGGCTCGTCGCCGATCTCGCGCTGCTCGCGCGGGCGATGGAGCTCACAGCATAAGGGGAGGAAGATCATGGCGGCAGTCGCGGGTGCGCCGGCGCTCGGCGCAAGGGAGGCAATGGAGCGGCTCAATGCCGAGGCCGCACCCCTCCACATCTGGCTGCGCATCCAGGCGAACGCGCCGGCGCAGCGGCCGTGGTTTCGCGACACTGGATTGGCGGTGAGCGGGCGGGTCGCGTCGGGCCGGGTCGGTGCCGCGCAGTTGAAACCCGTTGCCCACCATTGGCGCTGGCGCGAGATCGGCCCCTATCTCGACCGCATCGCCGAGATCGCCCGCGGCGCCGACGTGTCGCCGATCGAATTCGCCGAGCGCCAGCAATTCCTGCTGACCAATCCCGGGCTCGGTGGCAGATTGCAGGTCACCAGCACGATGCGCTGCGCGGTGTCGATCTACAATTCGGGCGATGTCGCCCCGGTCCACATCCACACACCCAACGCCAGCCGCACGATCCTCTCCGAGAACGGCGGCTATACGACGATCGAGGGCGAGCGCTGCATGGCGGCGCGCGGCGATCTGATCCTGACGCCGAACGGCACCTGGCACGACCACGGCAACGATGGCGCCGATCCGGTCGTATGGATCGACGTGCTCGACTTCCCGCTGATGGAGTTTCTCGATTGCGTCTGGCTCGACGAGGACTATCCGGGCGAGACGGCAGGCAACGCCCGCGCCCAGGCGATCACCCAAAAGGATGGCTATTCGCATCGTCATTACGGTAGAGGCGGCTTGCTGCCGGCCTCCACCTCGCATCGCCGCGGCTTTGGGCGAGAAACCTCGCCGATGTTTCATTACCGCGGCGCCGATGCGCGCGCCGCCCTCGACGATCTCCGTGGTGAGGCAGTGGATCCCTACGACGGCGTCACCTTGCGCTTTGTCAACCCGGCGACCGGGGCATCGGTGTTCCCGACCCTCGACTACCGGGCGATGCTGTTGCGACCCGGCGAGGACACCCGGTTCAAGCGCGAGACCGCCGGCACGCTTTATCAGGTCATCGAAGGCTGCGGGACGAGCGAAATCGCCGGCCGATCGTTTGAATGGCAGCGCAACGACATCGTTGTCGTGCCCGGCTTTACCTGGCGCCGCCATATCAATCGCGGCGACACCGACGCGGTGCTTTATACGGTCTCCGACATGCCGCTGCTCGACAAGATCGGGCAATACCGCGCCCAGGGCCGCCTGCCCGACGGCAAGGTCGTCGAGCTCGTTTGAGCCTCGACAATTGTGGTTTTCTCGATGATTGTGGTTTTAATGTACAGCCCTTGACGCGACTGTGACGGTGCTCGCCCTATCGACCTGGGCGTCGGTTGGCAGCGCCGAGGCAAAAGCACACCGGCGTCACTCGCCGGCGGCGGGAGTTCCCTTGCCGGCGAGCTCGGCCTCCTCCTCGGCCTCGCGCTTGGCGCGCGCTTTTTCGACCATCCGGCAGGAGATGATCGAAGCTTCGAACAGGATGATCAGCGGGATCGCGAGGCTCGTCTGGCTGATCACGTCGGGCGGGGTCAGCACCGCGGCGACAACGAACATGATGACAACCGCATAGCGGCGCTTTGAGGCGAGCCCCTTCGAGGTGACGAGCCCGACCCGCGCCATCAAGGTCAACAGCACCGGCAATTGAAACGCGACCCCGAACGCGAACAGCAGGGTCATGACCAGCGACAGGTATTCGTTGACCTTGGCCTCGAGCACGATTGGCAAGGTGCCCGGGCCGCCCGTCGTCTCGAAACTGACGAAAAACCGCCAAGCATAGGGAATGACGACAAAATAGGCGAGCGACGCCCCCATCAGGAACAGCACCGGGGTCGCGAACAGGTACGGGAAAAAGGCGCGCTTTTCGTTCTTGTAGAGGCCGGGGGCGACGAACTTCCAGATCTGGACCGCGACCACCGGAAAGGCGATGCACAGCGCCCCCCAGAACGACACCTTGACGTAGGTGAAGAACGCCTCGGTCAGGCCGGTATAGATCAGGTGGCGGCCGGTCTGGCCATGAAAGATCACCGCCAGCGGGTGGACCAGAAACCCGAAGATCCGCACCTTGAACTGGTAGCAGACCAGAAACGCCACCATGATCGCGCCGATCGCCCACATCAGCCGGTTGCGCAGCTCGATCAGGTGATCGAGGAGCGGCATCCGGCCCGCTTCGAGCTCGGCGTCGCGATCGTCGGTCATTCGCCGGTTTTACGGTTTGGGCGGCACGAAGCCGAGGGCGCCGGGCTCGGGCGGCGCCGGGGCCGAGGGTGCCGGTGAGGGCTCGGCCGCGACAATTTCATCGGGCTCGGATGCTGGCCCGGCGACCATTGGAACCGGCTCGACCGCCGGCGGCAGGGGTGCCGCGACCGATCCGCTCGATGCGTGTGCCGCCGCCGCGGCGCCGGCGCCGTCAGCCGCGGGCGACACCGGCTCGGTCGCCGAAAAGTTCGGCAGTTCGGGCGGCTTCAATCCTTCCCTGAGGCTCCCGGTCGGGTCGATCGTGTTGTGGAATTCCTTGTCGAGGTCGAATTCGGCGGCCTTTTTCAAATCCTGCCGCATCTCGTCGAGCTCGGCTTCGCGGATCATCTGGTCGATGCTGCTCTGGAATTCGCGCGACAGGGTGCGGGCCTTGCGCACCCAGTACCCGGCGACGCGCATCGCCTTCGGTAGATCCTTGGGCCCGATAAAGACGAGCGCCACCGTCCCGATCAGCAGAATCTCCGACCAGCCGAGATCAAACAGCATCGGATCGCGTTCCGCTCCGCACCATGGTCGTCATATCGGTTCCGTCGGCAGCATAGAGGCTCCGCAGCGGGCGCGATGATGTCAGAAAGGCCGCACCCCGGCAATCTCGCCCTCTGCTGCTGCCGTCGAACCGCGGAAACCATGCCGCCACGCCGCTCCAGCAGCACCCCGGCTAAAGCCGCCCCTGATCGCCCGCGGTAATATGGCTGCGGAACATCAGCGGGTCGGCGACATTGCGGATCGGTTCGAGGCTGCCGCCGGTGCCGCGCACGATGACCGTGCCGTAGCCGAGAAAGCGGCCGGGGATCGACTGGTTGACGTCGACGCTCTCGACCTTGGAGCGGTTCATTTCGAGCGTATGGCGCGCCAACAACCCGGTCTTGTAGATGACGCGGTGATCGGTCACCGCAAACTCGGTGGTGGCGCGGCGCACAAAGGCGCGCAGCCCGGCCGCCAGCCCCAAAAGCGCAAAGATCGCCGCGGCGATCCACAATGCGAGGCTCAAATACTGCGTCTGGTTGCCGGCGGTGTACATCGCGGCGACCACCAGAACGAGGCAGATGATCGCCGCGACGATGGCCCGCGTGAATATGACCCAATGCAGGGTCGAATCATGGACGACCCTTTCGCCCGGCTGCAGCACTCTCGTCACATAGCTCATCGCCGCGGGCACCCTGTCGCTCGGCGGGCGGGCCGCCCCTGTCGGTCATCCGCTCCAGCTCTTCCACCCCTTGGCCTTATACCATAACGCGATCGCGAACCCGCGCGTTCGCCGCGCCCATATCCGCGCCGCGGCCCGCCGTCGTCAACTCAGGGCGCCGTGGTTCAGCGCCGCAAGATAGGCACGCACCGTGGCGGCGAAACCTATGACCAGCGCGTCGGCAGTCAGCTCGTGCCCGATCGACGCCTCGGCAAATTCCGGCATCGCGGCGACGAGCGGCGGCAGATTGTCGAGGTTCAAATCATGGCCGATGTTGACGACGAGGCCGAGCTCGGCGGCGCGAGCCGCGGTCGCGGCGCAGGCGTCGCGCAGCGCCTCCGGCTTGCCGCCGCGGAATGCGGCGGCATAGGCGCCGGTGTAGATCTCGATTCCGTCGGCGCCGGTGTTGTGCATGCGTGCGACGCCCGCCGGGTCGGGGTCGACGAACAGGATCACCCGGATGCCGAGCGGCTTCAGCTCGGCGAGCGCCCGGTCGACGAGGCGGTGCTGTGCGCCATCGAGCTTCCAACCCTCCTCCGAGGTGAAGGCGTCGGGGCTGTCGGGCACCAGGGTGCACTGCTCCGGCCCGATCTCGGCGACGAGGTCGAGGAAGCGGCGGTCGGGATAGCCTTCTAGGTTCAATTCGAACCCTGGCCGCCAGGGCCGCATCAGCTCGGCTAAAGCGAACACGTCGCTGCGCCGGATGTGGCGCTCGTCGGGCCGGGGATGCATCGTCAGCCCGTCGGCGCCGGCGTCGTGCGCAATCCGGCCGAAGCGGAGCACGTCCGGCACCCCGGTCCGCCGCGAATTGCGCAACAGCGCGATCTTGTTGAGGTTGACGCTGAGCCTCGGCATGGGTGCGATACTACACCCGCCCCACCGCCCGGGTCAGCCCAATCCATTTGTAGCGTTGGCTGCCTCCCCCGCGCGCTCAAGGGGTGGCGCCGCCAATGCATCGATCCCGCGCGGATGCCGCGCCACGGCCAACGGCCTGGCCGCGCGTCGCCGAAATCTCAGTCCGCGGACGCCTCGATCCGCTGCATGTCCTCGTCGCTGAAGCCGAAATGGTGGCCGATCTCGTGGATCAGCACGTGCCGCACCAGATGCGCGAGGTCTTCGCCGGTCTCGCACCAAAAATCGAGGATCGGTCGGCGATACAGAAAGATCATGTCGAGGCTGGGCCGTGGGTCGCTGACGCTTTTGTGCGGCAGCGCTACGCCGCGATAAAGGCCAAGAATATCGAACGGGCTGTCGAGACCCATCGCCACTTCCGTCTCCTCGTCGGGGAACTCCTCGACGCGGATCAAGACGTCGCCGAGATGCCGCTTTAGCCGGCGCGGGATCGATCCCAGCGCCCGGTTGGCGAGCGCCTCGATGTCGGCCAGGGTCGGTGGGATGCGGTCGGTCATCGGATCACCCGACGCTTGACCTCGGGCACGCCAGCGCGCACTTCGTCAGGCAGCGAGAGTCGGAGGATGACATGGTCGAACGGCTGGTTGGAGCGGCGCGGCACGCGGCAATTCACGAATTACATGGCTGGACCGAGGTCGCCGATCGCGACGCGATCCGCAAGAGCTATCATTTCGGCGACTTCTCCGAGGCCTGGGGGTTCATCTCGCGCATCGCCCTCCTGGCGGAAAAGATGGATCACCATCCGGAGCTGTTCAACGTCTACAACCGCGTCGAGATCGTGCTGTCGACGCACGACGCCGACGGCCTCAGCGAGCTCGACATCAAGCTCGCCCGCGCGATCGACGAGATCGCCCCCGAGCGCGACCGCCGCCCGCCCTTGCCCTGACCGGCTGTAATTCGCGCTCGCCGCCAACCAGGCCGGAAACCGGCGCTTGACGATGCCCGCTCAAAACGGCGCGGTCAGCACCACCGTCGCCAACTCGACCCCGGGGTTCTTATTGCCGAGGCCGGCATTCGAGACGTGGTAAAAACCGACCCCCAACCGCCTATTGTTCGCAAAGCGGTAGTCCAATTCCGCGCCCGAGCGGAATTCCCAATAATATCCCAGGTCAATGCCATGTCCGCCCTCGAAATACCCGCCGGCGAAACTGGGCGTTACCACGAAGTTATAGGGAAAGTTGATATCGAACCCAAAGCCGACATAGGTATACACGGCACCCTTGCCGGTGCCCATGGCGCCGACAAACGGCGACAAGATCCACCACGCGTCGCCAAACCGGTACTCGGCCAGCGCCAAGCCCGTCGTGCCGTGCCCCGGTTTCTTGTTGTCCGGCAATACATCGAACGCGCCGCCGCCGAGCGCGATGCGCGGCGGGTCTCCCGGCGACCCGAAGGTGACTGGCCCGAAGGCGATTTGCGCGGCGGCCGGCGTTGCGCCAACAATGCCCAGCGCGAGCAGCAAGCTGATCCCGACGCCGCGCGCACCTGTTCTTAGGTTCAATCCGGCCTCCCCATTTGTGCGCGGAGGTTTAGCTCTCACCCAAGATAGAAGTCCTGGCGGTGCGCGCAAGCAAAACAGCGCGGCGGTTATTTTCGTTTCATGCGTTCGGTCGCCAGCACCAGCTGCTCGCGAATGCCGGGCTCCATCGCCGAGTGGCCGGCGTCGGGGACGATGACGAAATCGGCCTCCGGCCAGGCGCGGGCGAGCTCGTCGGCGCTGGCGATCGGGCACACCATGTCGTAGCGGCCCTGCACGATCACGCCCGGAAGGTGGCGAATACGCCCGATCCGGGCGATCAGGTCGCGCTCGCCGGCGAACAGGTGGTTGCGGAAGAAATGCGCCTCGATCCGCGCCAGCCCCAGCGCCAGCCGCTCCTCGCCAAACGCCGCGACGGTTTCAGGGTTCGGCAGCAGGGTCGAGCAGGCGCCCTCATAGCCGCCCCATGCCCGTGCCGCCGGCATGTGCACGGCCGGGTCTGGGTCAAGCAGGCGGCGGTGATAAGCGGCGAGGATGTCGTCACGCTCGGCCTCGGGCAGAAACCCGGCAAAGCTGCGCCATGCCTCGGGAAAGACTCGGCGCACGCCGTAGAGGAACCACTCGATCTCCGCTGCGCGGCACAAAAATATGCCGCGCAAAACAAGCCCGGCGCAGCGTTGGGGATGGGTTTGGGCATAGTCGAGCGCTAGGGTCGAGCCCCAGGAGCCGCCGAAAACGAGCCATCTCTCGATGCCGAGCTCGCCGCGCAGCCGCTCGATATCGGCCACGAGATATGCCGGCGAATTGTCGATGGTCTCACCCAGCGGGGACGAGCGGCCGGCGCCGCGCTGGTCGAAGATGACGATGCGCCAATAATCCGGGTCGAAGAACCGGCGGTGCACGGGAGTGGCGCCGGCGCCCGGCCCACCATGCAGAAACAGCGCCGGCATGCCGCGTGGGTTGCCTGACTGCTCCCAATACATCGTATGGCGCGCGTCGAGACGCAGAGAGCCGGTGCGGTGGGGATCGATCGGCGGAAAGAGGTCGCGGCGGGTCGTCATCCCGCCGAGTGTAAAAGGCGGCGCGCCGATCACATAGCCGGAAACAACCGTCAGGGTAATTCGGACAACCGCTCGTTCCCCGCGTTCCGGCGCTTGCCTGATCCGGACCTGGCGACATTGATTTCCTTGGCGAGCTTGTTCGCCATCGCGTCGGCAAAGGAATTGAAATCCTTGACGACGATCAGAAAGGCGTTGGGCCCGCCGATCACATTTTGCCGGTAATAATTCGGCAAGCCGCCGGGCGGGTTGGTATGAGCGGAATAGCCCAAATTCGGCTTGTCGTTGATGATCGCCAGCCCATTGATGGTGACACCGGCGGCGGCGGCCTGGTCGCGCGCCTCGGTGATCGGGCGGCCCGAATTGCTGGTCCCGTCGCCTGAGATGTCGATGACGCGGCGCGTGGCCGACCACTTCGCCTTTTTTAAATACGCCATCGCGTAGTCGATCGCGGCACTGATCGAGGTGCGCCCGGTAAAGGAGCGCGGCGCCTTCAGGATCGCTGCGGCAGCCCCGCCGCCGTCTTCCTCGTCGCGGATCTCTGTCCAGGGCAGCACGACCTGTTGGTCGTCTTCCCCTGACCATTCGATAAAGCACACGGCGATCGCGCCGCTTTTGGTCGCGTGGATCGCCGTCAACACGCGCGGGTCGGTCAGCGCCGCGGCATAGCCTTTGCGCTGCAGCTCGAATTCGCCGTCGTCGACGCTGCGCGAGACGTCCGCGGCGAGCACCACGGTCAGATCGACGCCGGCGGCGCTGGCGGCGCCGCCCGTCAGCGAACACAGAGCCGCCGCGGCGACGAAGGCGAGCTTGGGTCTCATCGGGCGTCCTCCCGTGCGGGGTTCGTCAGGATAGGCGGAGAACCTTCGCCACGGAAGGGTTCCAAAGCGCCGCTTGATCAGAAGGCTGTGCCGGGAAACCTACTCGGGATCAGACTCAAACATATGATTCACATCATCGTTTCCGCGGGTTAACCCCACGCGCATCGGGGAAAAGGGAATGGGTTGCACAGTGGGGCGAATATTTGTTACGATATAACATAATGTAAGACACCTGCCCGGCCGGTTGCCACCCGGCGCAATCGAAAGCGAGGAGCTCGACCCGTGAACCGCATTTTTGCGGGCGCTCGACCCGCGACCGCGTTCGCCTCGTTGCTCCTCGTCGCGGCAGCGTGCGGCGGCGCGGCGGCGCAGGATGGGCCGGTGCTGCTGACCGGGCTTTCGCCGGGCGGCATCGACGCACCCGAACCCGGTGGACAGCTCCGGCTGACCGCCAATCCGTCAGCGGACGACCCCGCGCCGCCAGCGGCACCCACACCCGCCACCATCGGCGGCGGGCTCGCACTCGATGTCGATGTCATCGCCAAGGAGCTCGACATCGCCCGCCAGCAGATCGAGCCGAGCCTCGGCGCCAGCGTCTACGATTTCGGCCGCCAAGCGATCGCCACTCAGCCGCAGGGCGACAACCAGCCGCTGAACCGGCTCTTGCTGCAGGCGCCGGGCGTCACCCAGGATTCGTTCGGCCAGGTGCATGTCCGCGGCGACCATGCCAACCTGCAATACCGCTTAAACGGGATCATCCTTCCGGAAGGCATCAACGTCTTTGGCCAGGCGCTGCAGACCCGGCTCGCCCAATCGGTGTCGCTGATCACCGGCGCGTTGCCGGCAGAGTACGGGCTGCGCACCGCCGGCATCATCGACATCCAGACCAAGACCGGCACGCTCGATCCGGGCGGCGACTTCACGCTCTACGGCGGGCAGCAATCGACGTTTCAGCCAAGTGCTGAATACGGCGGCACTGCCGGTCGGATCGACTATTTCGTGACCGGCGAAGTTCTGCACGACGCCGAGGGGATCGAGAACCCGGCCCCGACCTTCAATCCCATCCACGACATCTCGACACAGCCGCGCGGGTTTGGCTATGTCTCCGGCATCATCGATCCGACAACGCGCGTCAGCTCGATCTTCGGCGTGTCGCGCAGCGAGTTTCAAATCCCCAACAATCCCGGCCAAGCCCCGGGCCTCGGATTGACCGTCGACGGGACTAGCGATTTCGATTCCGCGCTGTTGAACGAGAACCAACGCCAGATCACCGACTACGGGATACTCGCGCTGCAAAAGAAGGTCGACGCGCTCAATTTCCAGATTTCGACCGTTACACGGTACAGCAGCGTTTATTTCTCGCCCGACCCGCTCGGCGATCTGCTGTTCAACGGCATCGCCCAGACCGCCTCGCGCCAAAGCGTGGCGAACGGTCTGCAAGGCGATGGCAGCTATCGCTTCTCGGACGCGAACACGGTGCGCAGCGGTTTTTACATCCAGCGCGAGCGCACCTCCTCGGCCACCAATTCGCAGGTGCTGGGAGTCGATGCGAGCGGCATCCAGACCAGCGGCGAACCCTTTGCGATCTTCGATTCGAGCGCCGCCACCGGCTGGCTCTACAGTTATTATTTGCAGGACGAATGGCGGCCGGCGCCCAAGCTCACCGTCAATTTCGGCGCCCGCTTCGACCAAATGGCGGAATACGTCGACGGTCGGCAATTGAGCCCGCGCGTCAGCTTGGTGTGGCAGCCAACCGACCTGACGACGTTCACGGTCGGCTACGCGCGCTATTTCGTGCCACCGCCCTATGAGCTGATCGCGCCGACGACGATCTCCCTTTTTGCCAACACGACCGCGGCCCCCACCGTCGCGCAGGACGATCGCGCCAAGCCCGAGCGCGATCATTACTTCGACGCGAGCGCCACCCAGATAATCCTCCCCGGGCTCAAGGCCGGGCTCGACGGATACTACAAAATCGCCAGCGAGCTGCTCGACGAAGGCCAGTTCGGCGCGCCGATCATCCTGACGCCGTTCAACTATCAAAAGGGGCTCGTCGACGGGGTCGAAGCGACGCTCAGCTACGACATCGGCAACTGGTCGTTTTATGGCAATCTCGCAGCTTCGAAGGCGCTCGGCAAAAACATCACCTCGGCGCAATTCAATTTCCAACCGGACGAGCTGGCCTACATCGCCAATCATTACATCCATCTCGACCACGATCAGACCTACACCGAAGCGGCCGGGGCCAAATACCGCTTCGCGAAGACCGGCACGTTGATTTCGGCGGATTTGACCGTCGGCAGCGGGCTCAGAGCCACGACCCCGGGCGGCATCCCCAATGGCACCAGCTTGCCCGGCTACCAGCAGGTGAATCTCAGCATCGTGCAGCCGGTCACGACCGGTATCTACAAGGGCCTCGAACTCCGTCTGGACATAATCAACTTGCTTGATCAGGTGTACCTGATCCGCAACGGCACCGGGGTCGGCGTTGGCGCGCCGCAATTCGGTCCGCGCCGCACCATCCTCGCCGGGGTCACCCAGAGGTTCTGAGGCATATCGTTCTCGATCCGTCCCCTCGCCAACTGAGCTACTCGCAGAGGCCCGCCCGTGTCCGACCCCGCCGTCTCCCTTTCGGTCGTCAGCCTGTTCATGCACGCCGACATCGTCGTCAAGGGTGTGCTGGTGCTGCTGCTCGCCGCCTCGGTATGGAGCTGGGCGGTGATCATTGACAAGCTCTGGCGCCTCGCCGCCGCGAGCCGGTCGGTGCAAGCGCACGAGGCGCGGGTTGCCGCTGCGAACTCCGCCCCTGATCTGATGGCGCCGTCGGGCCGGCCCGATGGCGGCGGCCCCGCCGGCGTCGTGCTGTCGGCGGGCTGGATCGAGAGCGCCGAAGCGGCGTGGCCCGCGCCCGAGACGCTCGGCGAGCGTCGCGAGCGGATCGAGCGCGCGATGCGGCTGGCGCTCGGCGCCGAATTGCGTCGGCTTGAAGCGCGCCTGCCGTTTCTGGCGACCTTGGGCTCCGCCGCACCCTTCATCGGGCTGTTCGGCACGGTGTGGGGGATCATGCGCAGCTTCACCGGCATCGCCGCCGCCAACAACACCAGCCTCGCGGTGGTGGCGCCGGGCATCGCCGAGGCTTTGTTCGCGACCGCGATGGGGCTCGCCGCGGCAATCCCGGCGGTCGTCGCCTACAACAAGATCACCGTCGACCTCGGACGCTTTGCCGGGCGCATGAACGGCCTGATCGGGCGCTCGGGGAGCATCCTGTCGCGCATTCCGTCGGAGACCTGAGCCGTGGCGATGTCGTTGCCCCCAACCGGCGAGAACGGCGAGGAACGTTATCAGCCATTGGCCGAGATCAACGTCACGCCGATGGTCGATGTCATGCTGGTCCTGCTGGTGATCTTCATGGTCACGGCACCGCTCTTGATGGTGGGGGTGCCGCTCGACCTGCCGAAGACGCAGGCGGCCGCGATCACCGCGCCAAAAGAGCCGATCATCCTGAGCCTCAACCGCGGCGGCGAAATCTTTATCGGCGACGACCCGGTGGCGCCGGGCACTCTCGAGACCCGCCTCGCAGCACTCGCCGCCGCGGACCCGGCGCGGATCGTCTACGTCCGCGGCGACAAGACGATCACCTACGCGCAATTGATGGACATGTTGAGCCAGGTCAACCGCGCCGGCTTCGCGAAAGTGTCGCTGGTCGCCGAGGCGGCCGGGTCGAAGTGAGCGGCCTCAGGCTGCCGCTGGCGCTGTCGCTGGCGGCGCACGCGATCGTGCTGGCGGTGCTGTCGCTGCTGCCGAACCCGGCGCCGCCATTGACGCCACCGCTTGTGAGCGGCGGGATCGAGGTCGCTTTCGCACCCTCGCTGCCAAAGCCCGTGACCCCCCCCGCCCCCCCGCCGGGCAAGGCCGAGCCGCCGCCACCCCCGCCGCCGACAGCGGCGCTGCCCCCGCCGCCCGCGATCGAGCCGCCACCACCCGCGCCCTCGGCATCGGTCGCGGTCCCCGAACCGACGCCCCTTCCGCCGCCGCCCAAGCCTCGGGTCCCGTTGCGCCGACCTGCGGTCCAGCGCGCCGAGAGACCCCCGCCGCGACCGGCTTTTGCTGCAGCCCCGCCGGCACCGGCCATTCCCGTGTTGCCCGCTGCCCCGCCCCGGCAGGCGGCGCTCGCACCAGCTCGGGTCCCGGCCCCCATGCCCTCGACAACCGTCAGCCCGGGATATGAAGCGCTGCTCGGCGCGTGGCTCAACAGCCACAAGCGCTATCCCGAAAGCGCCCGCGAACGGGGCGAAGAGGGTCGCGCCGTGCTGCATTTCGCGGTCGAGCGCAGCGGTCGGGTGATCCAGTCCGATGTGATCAGGAGCTCGGGTTATCCCGATCTCGACGCGGCGCTCGAAGAGATGATGCGGGGCGCGACATTGCCGCCTTTCCCCGCCGACATGCCGCAACCGAGCATCAGTGTTTCGGTGACGATCCGGTTCAGCCTCGAGCGCTAACCAGGATTTCGACCGATCGAAGCGCCCGCCGGTTGGTCATTGCGAGCGAAGCGAAGCACTCTCGGGCCGCCGCACGGTATAATGGTCGGGATTGCTTCGTCGCTGTGCTCCACGCAATGACATCGCCGCAATTGTTTCGAAATACGCGCTCGTCGAGCGCGGGCGTGGCGCAGCGCTCTTCACAAATCCGCGTCGATCGTCGTGCCGGGGGCGACATAGGCCCGGTCCCAATCCGACCACTGCCCGGCGACCGGCTGCGTCGGGTCGCGGTCGCGCCGCCAGCAGATTTCGGCGCCCGGCGGCACGTCGATGATCTTGGTGGCGTTGTTCGGCAATACGAATTCGAGGGTCGAGACGTAGCCGGGGCCGCGCGAGAAGCAGTCGGGGTTCGAGGTTATCACCGCCTCGACATTGGTCGCGCCGAAATGTGGATTGTTGAGCTGTAGGTTCCCGGGCTGGGGCGGCTGTTGCGGCGCGCATGCAGCAACACAAAAAAGCACGATGGGCAACAGGATCGATCGCACGGAGTTCGCTCTTTCGGTCGGCGGGAAGCACGGCTCGGCGCACACGGGGCACGCGCGCAGCCAAACCGCCACCCGCCTTCGCGCCGGGTTTGATCAGATGGCGAGAACCTTCTACCGGAACGCTGGCGGGGGCACAATTCACGCCTCGTGCGCGACCGCCGCCGCCGGTGCTTTAGTTGCCGCCCAGATAATCCCGGGTCCAGCGTTGGTAGTCGTCGCCGCGGGTGACTTGCCGCATCAGCTCGGGCGCGGCGATGTTTTTGAGGTCGCGCGGCGCCACACCGTCGCGCAGCGCCTTCAGCGTGTCGTAGACCGCCTGCACGGCGGCCGAGAACGGCGCGTGCGTCTGTAACGCCACCCGGACCCGATGCGCCGCCAACCACTCGAGGTTGCCGAGCTGGCCGCTGCCGCCGCCGAGGATCAGCGGGATCTTGATCGCCGACGACACGATCTCGACCGCCTCGACCGTGACCCCGCCGGCGAGGAACACCGCGTCCACCCCGGCGGCCTCGTAGGCCTTGGCCCGTCTGACGGCCTCGTCGACATCGGCGATCGCCAAGGCGCTGGTGCGGCCGGCGATGACGAGGTTCTTGTCCTGCCGCGCCGACAACGCCGCCTTCATCTTGCCGGTGCCTTCCTCGACCGAGCTCAGGCTCGGCTTGCCGTTCGGCCCAAAGGGCCGCGGCAACACGGTGTCCTCGATCGACATCGCACAGATGCCGGCGGTCTCCAGCTCCTCGACGGTGCGGCGCACGTTGAGCGCGTTGCCGTAGCCGTGGTCGGCGTCGACCAGCAGCGCCAAATTGCCGGCGCGGCAGATGCGATTGGCCTGGGCCGCGAATTCGGTCAGGGTCAGGACCACCAGATCGGGGGCGCCGAGCACCGACATCGACCCGATCGAGCCCGAAAACATCCCGACCTCGAAGCCGAGATCCTCGGCGATGCGCGCCGATATCGCGTCGTATACAGAACCCGGATGCACGCAGCGATTTCCGGAAAGGATCGCGCGAAACCGCTCGCGCCGCTCGGTCCAGTTCATCGTGTTCGTCCTCGGTGATTAAACGGGTCGTTTCTCCTAGCACCAGCTTATCATGCCCCAACGCGGCTCAAAGGCTTTGTCGTCATTGCGAGGAGCGCAGCGACGACGCAATCTCGATCTGGCGAAGCATCGGCGCGAGATTGCGCTCGCACTGACAATTCGGAGGGATCAAATCATGGAAAAACGCATCGCGGTGATCGGCGCCGGCGCCATCGGCGGCTATACCGGCGGCCAGCTCGCGCATAACGGGTTCGACGTGACGCTGATCGATCCGTGGCCAGAGCACATCGAGACGATCCGCCGCGACGGGCTGGCGCTCGAAGGCATGACGCAAGAGGAGTTCGTCTGCGCCCGGCCCAAAACCATGCACCTGACCGAGGCTCAGCAGCTCGCCAAAGAGAAGCCGATCGACATCGCGATGGTGGCGGTGAAGTCCTACGACACCGAATGGGCGACCAGGTTCATCGCGCAGTATCTGGCGCCCGGCGGCTATGTCGTGTCGTTGCAGAACTGCATGAACGAGGAGCGGATCGCCGGGGTCGTCGGTTGGGACAAGACCGTCGGCTGCATCCCGGCCTTGCTCGGCGCCGAGCTCTACGCGCCGGGGCGGGTGCGGCGCACCGCCGCGCGCGGCGCCTCGCCCTACGAGGTCTACCGCGTCGGCGAGGTCCATGGCCGCATCACCCAGCGCCTCGAGGAATTGGCGGCGATGATCGCCACCATCGACACCGTCAAGCCGACGACCAATCTGTGGGGCGAGCGCTGGTCGAAACTGTGCGTGAACGGCATGGCGAACGGGGTCGCCGCCGCGACCGGCATGTCCGGCAACGAGATGAACCGCGACGAGAAAATCCGCCGCCTCAGCATCCGTCTCGCCGGCGAGGGCGTGCGCGTCGGCCAGGCGCTCGGCTACCAGCTCGAGCACATCCGCATGCACGACCCCGAGACCTTGGCGCGGGCCGCCGAGGGCGACCGGGCCGCACTCGACGAGATCGAAACCCAGATCATGGCGTCCTTAAACTCGAACACGCGCAGCGATCTGGCGCGCCCGTCGATGGGCCAGGACATGGCAAAGGGCCGCCGCACCGAAATCGATTTCATCAACGGGGTGATCGCCGCCAAGGGTGCGGAGGTCGGCGTGCCGGCCGCCGCGCATGTGAAGCTGATCGCCGCGGTCAAGGAGGTCGAGCACGGCCGAATGCCGGCGGCACCCGAGAATTTGTACGCGATCTGAGACGGGACCGTCTCCCGCCGCCCCCGCTCCCCTGCCACGTTCGCGGGGCGGGGGCTTCCCGCAAGTCCGCCTACCAGGTGATCGTCAGCCTGCGGTCCCGCATTTCGTAGCTCTGCAAGCGGTTGAGAAAACTCATCCCGAGCAACGACACGTTCAGGTTTTCGATGACCGCGGCGGGGACGTCGGAGATCGACAGCTGACCGAGGCGGATTTCGCGCAGGGTCACCCCGGCCATGCGAACGAACCCGTTGGCGGTGCTGGCGCGCTCGTCAAAGGCGAGTTGGCGCGGGTTGACCCCGGCGGCGCGCGCGTCGGCCGCAGTCAAGGTGACGAGGCTGGCGCCGGTATCGACGAGAAACCGCACCGGCGCGCCATTGACGACCGCATCGAGCACGACGTGGCCGCGCGCGTCGACCGGGTAAACCAGAGTATTGACGGCTGGCGGTGGCGCCGGTTCGGCCTCGGTTGCACGACTCGCGACGGTCTCGGGCTTGGCTCTATCCAGCCGCGGCAGCCAGTGGCCGCCATCCATTATTGCGACGCAGACGAGCGCAAGGCCGCACCACAGCACCACCCGGCGAAGTGCCCAGCCAATCATGCCACCGCCCCGGTAAGACCGGTCGCAATGTGGGGAAAAACGCCTAATCTTTCTTTAAGCGAGGGTCCGAGTTTGCGATTAATCCGCTGCCGGCGCGGCGTCGGGATAGCCGTCGGCGCGCCAACGCCGCTCGCCGATGCGGCGCAAATCCGC